>JAAUUD010000277.1 GCA_012031655.1 Anaerolineae bacterium
TCATGGGCGGGGGGTCCTTTGGGTGTGCGTTGCCTCAACTATACACCAGGCCCGCCCCCGCCCAACAGTTGCCTGGCCCCCTGCCGCCTTTCGTTTCGGCTGACCGGGCAGGGGGCGCGGCGCTGAACTAGCCCTTCACGGCGCCTTCCGTCAGGCCACCGATCAGGAAGCGCTGAAAGGTGAGGATCACGATCACGATGGGGATGCTGCCCAGCATGGACCCCGCCGCAAAGATGCCCCAGTTGGCGTCGTATTCTGCGCTGATGAAGCGGTAGAGGCCCACCGCCAGCGTTTGCACGTCGCGGTCCTTCAGCAGCGTCAGCGAGATGATCACGTCGCCATAGACGCCGATGAAGGTCAAAATGCCGACCACGGCCAGCACCGGGCGCACCAGCGGCAAAATGATTCGCCAGAAGATCAGCCAGTCTGAGGCACCGTCAATGCGTGCGGATTCGTCCAGGTCGCGCGGCACGGAGTCCAGAAAGCCTTTCATCAGCCAGGTGTTGATGCCCAGTGCCCCGCCCAGGTAGACCAGGATGATCCCGCCGTAGGTATCCAGGCCAAACTGGGGGGATGTGCTCGCCAATCTCCAGGATCAGCAGGTAGGTGGCCACAATGGAGAGCGAACTGGGGAAGACCTGCACCAGAAAGACGGTCAACATCAGGTTGCGCCGCCCGGCAAAGCGAAAGCGCGAAAAGGCATAGGCGCCCATCGCGCTGATGAGCACCCCCAGCACCGAGGCGATGCTGGCCAGGATGATCGAATTGCGAATCCACAGGCCAAAGGGGTGAATATCGCTGGCCAGCAGCTCGTTGTAGTTCTCCAGCCCGGCCCGCTGCGGGACCAGCGATTGGGTGTTGAGCGTGCCAATCTCGTTAAAGGACGCGGAGATCACCCAGACCACCGGGAAAAAGGCAAAGATCAGCCCCAAGGCCACAATGACCATCCGAAAAGCCCAACCGAGCCACTTGCTGCGTCCGACGCTGGATGTTAAACATTTTCTGAAATCTCCTCCCAACCACGCGTTGAGCCGGAAATTGAAGATGGTGATGACCGCCACCATGAAGAAGATGACCAGCGTCACCGCAGAGGCAAACGCATAGTCCGAACCGCCACCCGTGCCAAAGGCCAGTTCGTAGGCATAGGTGATGAGGATATCGGTGTGGCCGACGTTGGCTTCCAGGTTGATGACCGGGTTGCCCTGGTTGTAGAGCTCGATGATGGTGAAGTTGTTGAAGTTGAAGGCAAACGAGGCAATGAGCAGCGGCCCCACCGCCACCAGCAACAGCGGCAGCGTCATGTAGCGGAACTTTTGCAGGTCGTTGGCGCCGTCTACCTCGGCAGCCTGGTAGATGTCGTGCGGGATGGACTGCAACGCGCCGCTACAGATCAGCAGCATGTAGGGGAAGCCCAGCCAGAGCTGCACCAGCAAAATCCCCAGCTTGGCCACGGTGGGTCCGAGAACCAGCGCGGGCCCCGCTCAATGCCCGGCAGGCTGGCGATCAGGTCGTTAACCACGCCCAATTGCTCGTTGAGCAAGCCGCGCCACACCAGCACCGTGATAAACGCCGGGATGGCATAGGGCACCAGCAGCAAGGTGCGGATGACAGCCCGCCCCGGCATAAAAGGCGCATTGATGACCAGCGCCAGGAACAAGCCCAGCGAGAAGGTGAAAAACACGCTGAAGAAGGCAAAGGCCACCGTCCACAAAAAGACGCGGAAGAAGCTATCGCGCACGCTTTGATCGTTGATCAACTCCTCGAAGTTATCCAGCCCCACCACCACGTAGTAGCCGCCGCTGAGCGTGCTGCCATCGGGTGCGGTGTAGGTGCCCTCCACCGGGGTATAGGTGGTTTCGGTTTCGCGGTCGATCACGGCGCCATCGTCGGTGAGTTCGTAGCGGGGTTCAAACACCCCGACTTGCCGGGTGGGGCGGCGCGGGTTGAGCAGATAGGTGGTGTCATCATCCCCGAATTGCACCTGCGTCAGCACCCCATCCAGCAGCGCCAGGATTTCGTTGCGCGGGATGGGCGTGTAGGCGTTGTAGGCGCCGGGCAGGGCCTGCGGGATGCCGTCTTCGTCCAGCTCCACGCTGCCCAGGTCCAGCTCCTCAGCAGAAACAGACTCGCCCTCCAGGGCAAGGATGGGCGCGCTGCCGTCTTCGGCCTCCGGCACCAGCCACAGGGCATAGCGGGTTTCGCCCTCGATGGTGGCGCGGTAGGCGGTGTAGGTGTAGGTGGGGGCGCCTTCTGGCAGGTAGAGGAATTGATCACTCTCAAAGCGCAACTCGGCCTGCGGTTGGGTGAGCAGGTTGCCGGTGCGGAAGTTGGTGAAGGCGACGTACACGGTAAATAAAGTGGGATAGATGATGATGATGATCATCAGGGTTAACCCGGGCGAAAACCAGCGATAGGGGTAGAGGCCCGGCACCAGAAAGGCGGCATTAATTCCCAGCGTCACCACGATGGCGAACAGCGCCAGCAAAAACGCATCATTGCCCAGCAACGCCAGCACAAACCAGACAGCAAAAACATCAATAAGGGCCAGTCCCCCGAACTTCAGCAGGTTGCCCAGCAGGCTCCCGCCCAGCGGCCCCTCGGCGCGGGCGGGTTCCCGGGTGACTGAAGATTGGGGGGTGGCAGGTTGACTTGCACTCATGTTCCAGAACCCCGTTCTACCAAAAATGTTGCTCGCAACGCGGGGCGGTTCCCCGCCCTAAACGGCAGGCAGGTAGCCTTTCAGCTACCTGCCCACGCTTCAATCGGTCCGTGCAGCCTGTTCAGGCAGCGTCGGCTATTCCGCGATGGCTTCGCGGATGGTTTCGGCAGCCTGCGTAAAGGCTTCTTCCGCCGTCAGTTCGCCCTGCATCACCAGGGTGATGGCGTTGCCCCAGGCGCCCCACACATCGCCCATGGCGGGGATGGCGGGCATGGGCTGGGCGTTTTCGCCAGCGGCCAGCAGGGCAGTCACGTATTCGCTCTCGACCATTTCGGCCACCGGCAGGTACGCAGGCGGACGGCCTTCGGCGTCAAACGCGGCCTGCTGGAATTCTTCGGTAGCCACAAAGTCGGTCAGGAAGGCCTGGGCCAGCACCGGGTTGGCGCTGAAAGCGTTGACCATGAAGCCACGGGCACCCAGGAAGGGCGCGCCCTGTTCCATATCGCCGCTGCCGGGGATGGGCGCGATAGCGAAGGGCACTTCGGCTTCCACAAAGCGGTTCACGTTCCAGGGGCCGGTGATGAGCATGGCGGCGTCGCCAGCGATGAACAGCGATTCAATGTCGCCACCCCCCAGGCCAGCCGGGTTCAGGCCATCGTCCACCATGCTTTCCACCCAGGCCAACGCCGCAATGGAGCCTTCGCTGTCGATCCCCACGTCTTCGGGGTTGTAGTTGCCTTCTTCATCCAGGCCAAACACGTAGCCACCGAAGGCGGTCTGGATGGGCATGAAGTGGAAGGCATCGCCCTGCTGGATCAGGAAGCCATAATCCGCCGCGCCGCCCTCGATGATTTCTTCAGAGACGGTGCGCACTTCGTCCCAGGTGGTCGGGGCGGTTTCGACCAGTTCGGTGTTGTAGAACAGGGCTACGTTTTCAATTGCGTAGGGCACGCCGTAGAGGTCACCTTCGTAGGTGAAGGCGTTGATGGCCGGTTCCGCAAAGCTTTCGGTATCGTCGCCCAGGTCCACCGGGGCAACCAGACCGTTGGCGACCATCTCGCCCAGCCAGTCATGCGCGCCGATGAACAGGTCCGGGCCTTCGCCGGTGGGCGCAGCCTGCACGAACTGGCCACGGATGTCACCAAAGGGGATCTGCTGCACTTCGATGGTCACGCCATATTCTTCAGCAAAGGGGGCGCTCAGTTCCTCGATGATGGGCGCGCTCACTTCGTCTGCCCAGATGAGCAGCGTGGCGTCCTGGGCGTTGGTGGGCAACACCCCGAAGCTGCTGATGAGCAGCGCCAGCACGAGGAAGAGGGTCATGCGTTTGGTCATCTTTAAAATCTCCTACTTAAACTTAGGTACTTGACGACATATAAACCAACGGTCGATGGTTTTTTGGGTATCAACAGAGGTACTAGCGCTGCGCCAGGACCTCTCCTCTCTCACCCCATTCTCATCTAGGTGAGAATTTACCCAAATTGCGGCATTTGGACAAGTTTTGGTGAAGATTGGCCGGGATTTTGCCTGCAAAATTCACGTGCTTCAGGGGTGGCACAGCCTTGGGGCGGACCCTCGTTGGGCAACACCGGGCGAGCCGGGCACCTGTTTTTGCGTGGAACACCGTTCTGGAAAACCCCACCTGGCGTGCAAGAAAAATTTTGCAGACCACACAATCATTCACAATTGTTCGCAGCCACCCAGAGCATAACGCAAAGCGCGGGCGCTTGCAACGTGTTGGCCCGGCTGTTGGCGGGCGCGTAGGCTACGCTATAATCCGCGCCAACTTTGGCACAGGCAGCCCATAGGGCACAACAAAAAGGTTTTCTGCTATGGAACAGGTGGGTGTGCGGGCGCGCTATGCGGCGCTGACGCTGGCTTTGCTGGGCATGTTTTTTGTCTCTGGGTTTAGCGCCCTGCTCTATCAGGTGGTGTGGCAACGGATGCTGGGCCTGTTTTCTGGCTCGGACGTGCGCTCGATTACGATTGTGGCGGCGGCCTATCTGCTGGGGCTGGGGGTGGGCAGCCTGCTGGGCAGCCTGCTGGCGGATCGGCTGAGCAGCCGCCGCGCCGTGCAGATTTACGGCCTGTGCAACCTGGGGATTGCCGCGTTTGCGTTCTTTAGTCCGGCTTTGTTCTATGACGGCTTCTACCAGCAACTCCTGCCGCTCTCGGCCTCGCCCCCCATGATGACGGCGGTGGTGTTTGGCGGGCTGCTGCTGCCGACCACCCTGATGGGCCTCTCGTTGCCGCTGGTTTCGCGGGCGCTGGTGCGCCGCCTGGAAGGCGCGGCGGGGTTGATCAGTTGGCTGTATGGCGTGAACACGCTGGGGGCGGGCCTGGGCACGCTCTACGCGGGCTGGGAGTTGATC
>JAAUUD010000278.1 GCA_012031655.1 Anaerolineae bacterium
CTGATGTATACCAGCCGCCACTCGCGCGAGTTGCAACGGGCTGCTAAGGGGCGAGGCATCCGCTGGCAAAGGCAAAAGCACAGGCTGCCCGGCCTCGTCCAGCACCACCAGCGGCGGTTGGCCCGGCGCCAGGCGGCCAAAATCGCGCCGTTCTCCGGCCTGGCTAATCTGATGAACGGCCCCCTGTGCATCTGCCACAAACCAGGTCGCTTCGCCTGCCACCACCCCACCGACCGCCCACAGCGCACCGCAGGCAAGGGCACACTCACGCGTTCTGGCGCATCCGCCAAGGTGCCCTGCCCCTCCACCACGCGGTTACCGTCCCAGCGTTGAAAGGTGGGCGGCAAAGGCGCCCCTGGCGCCGCTTGCGCCAGCGCCCAGGCCACTCCCCCCAACACCAACCCGAACAGACCCAACCCACGACGCTGCATTTTGATCTCTCCTTAGCCCACCTGATCGCTTCAGGCTAGCGCTTGTGCCGCCCTGGTAAGAATATCGTTTGCCTGGTTGCGAAAACGAAACCAGGCTTTACAATCTAGGGAAAGTGTCCCAGCACAACCCAGAAGTTGCCCAACAGGTCTCCACACTATGGGCAGGCTTTTTGTGCCCCAACAAGGGGAGAAGTACGGTGAACACACAATTGCAACCCCGCCTGGAGCCGGATGTCCTTGAGAATCTGCTGGCCATCAGCCGTAAAATGGCCGAAGCAGACGAACTTGATACCCTGCTGAACTACGCACTGGGCCAGGCTATGGCGCTGGTTGATGCCGAACGCGCCTACCTGGTGCTGCTGGATGCCCAGGGTGCACTCGAGTTCCGGGTGAAGCAAGCCGCGATGGCCAGCAACTCCCCAATGCTGCGCAAGAAATCAGCCATACCATCTTCTCCCGCGCCATCGAAAAAGGCGAAGCCGTCCTGGTGGTGGACGCGCTCGATAGCCCCGAGTATTCCAACGTGACCAGCGTGAGCCTGCTCAGGCTGCGGTCGGTGATGTGTGTCCCCTTGATCTCGCGGGGGCAAGCCCTGGGCGCCGTCTACCTGGAAAACCGCGCCGATGCCGCCGTCTTTGGCCAGCGCGACCTGTCCCTGATGACCATCTTTGCCAACCAGGCCGCGGTGCTCATCGAGGCCGCCCTGTTGCGGGCCACGCTGGAAGCACGCGTTCAGGAACGCACCGCCGCGCTGAGCACCGCCCGCGAGGATGCAGAACGCAACTGGTGGGAAGCGCTGCGCGCCAACGAACTCCGCACGTCGTTTCTGGCGGACCTGACCCACGACCTCCGCGCACCGCTCTCGGTGGCGGTGGGGGCGGCCTCCATGCTGCAAGACGAGATGTTCGGCCCGCTCAGCGAGGAACAGCGCGACTGGAACGGGCGTATTCTGCAAGCGTTGTTGCACGTGAGCGCCCTCACGGACCAGATGTTCACGCTGACCAGCTCCAGCCCACCAAAAGCAGGCGAGGCACGCGGCACCAGCCTCACTTTTCGCCCTGCGCCTGTGGACCCGGTCGCTTTTTTGAACCAGCTTTACCAGGTTGGTCGTGCCTTGCCCTGGGCCAAAGGGGTAGCGTTTCGGCTGGAACTGCCCTCCCAACTGCCTGGCCTGCCTCTGGATGGGGTGCGTATTCGCCAGGTGCTGTTTAACCTGCTCTCCAATGCACTGAAGTTCACCCGGTCGGGCCAGGTGACGCTGTATGCCCAGGCCAGGCAAGATGGGCTGCTGATGGGCGTGCGCGATACCGGCATCGGCATCCCCACGGATCAGTTGGAGCACATCTTTAAGCGTCATCATCAGGTAAAAGGCGCGCCAGAAACTACCCTGCCAGGGGCGGGCCTGGGCCTGAACATCAGCCAGGAGTTGGTGGCGTTGCATGGGGGCACCATCTGGGTCGAAAGCACCCTGGGCCAGGGCGCCGATTTCAAGTTCCTGTTGCCGTGGCAGGCTGCTTCATCGGCTAATCTGCCTGGCGCGCCCGGCGCTTGAGGTATTCCGTCTCTAGTGCGTGGATGGCGGGGCGTTCCATCAGGCGTTGGCTGCGGGCTACCAGCTCGTACGCCTCGCGGATGTAGGATTGCACATCCCGGTTGTGGTCACGCGGAGCCAGCATCAGAACATGGGCGCGCAGCAAGGCCCCCCGAATCTGATAGGTTACATCAGCATAGGCATTGGCCAGCGCATAGAGCCGCTCAGCATACTCCCAGGCTTTGTCGTAGTTCGTCAGGTTCAAGTAGCAGCGCCCCAGGCCATATTCCAGCTGCAAAATGAGTTCGCCCCGGCGCCGGTGATCGACGCCCGCTTGAGCAATTCGCTGGCCTCGGTAAACTGCGCCAGTGCGGCGGTGTTGTTGCCCAGGTCGCTGTAGATGGTTCCCAGGTAAGAAAGACAACGCGCAATCAAGCTGTGGTAGTTTTGTTCCTCGGCCTGGTCGCGCGCCTGCGTGAGGGTTTCCAGCGCGGCGTCCAGTTGCCCATCCATATGCTGCCAGACCCCGATCATCATCAGGGCCTGGGCAACTTTGGGCGCTCGATTGATGCTGCTATATAAGCGGTGCGCGCTGTAAAAGTGCTCCAGTGCGCTCCGCCAGTCTGGCCCACTGGCAAAGAGGATGCGCCCCATCAGCAATTCGATGTCGCCTTGCAAACCCATATCCTGAATAGACAGCGCGCTTTCCATTTGATGGCGCAAGGTGGCCATGTCCCGCTCCAAAACCATCGTTCCGCGCTCGTAGCGCTCCTGAATCTGGCGGATGATGGAGTCAATCATCTGCACCACCGGGTTTGCCATGGGTCCTCTCCGCTCGTCCTCTAGCCTGAGCCAGGCAGGGTTACTCGCACATAGTAGCACAAGCGCGGCAAAAATTCACCTTTCATGGTGCACTGGATGCGGGCCGAACCTCTGGAACCGCCGTGCAGCGTCCCTCCAACAGCACTTCACCGCTGCGCACCCAAGCACCCGCCGCTGTTTGCCACCAGCGCGCACCGTCTGCCCCGCTGCTATAACCGATGAGCGCAGCCCGCTCCTCAGGTTGCAGGCTGCCAACCTGCTCAAAAGCGCGGCCCGGCCCAGCATAGACAGCCACCACCGTGGGCGCCCGTGCGATGCAACCCACGGGCGGCGCAGTTGCCAACGGGAGGGTCGCCGTTGGGCCTGGCACTGCCTGGGTCGGGGTGGGCGAAGGCGTAGCCGAGGGGCTGACGCCAGCAATCGGCGTGAGCACGCTTGGAGAAGGGGCCAGCGTGGCCGGGGTGGCCAGGGTTGGCGCTGTGGCTGGCGTGGCCCTTCAGCCGCCGCATTTACGGTCACGCCCTGGCCATCCAGCAAGCTGCCGGCGATGCCACGCACCAGGGCGTTCAGGGTGGCGGCATCCTCTGCCCGAGCGCTAATCGCCACCAGGCCGAAAACCCCCTCACCGGGCACCTGGACCACCAGCGCACTCCCGGTCAGGCGCTCGCTCCCATCGTTATTCACCCGAAAGAGCGGCGCTTCCAGCCCGGCATAGCCGCCAAGCTGGACCTCAGCAGGCTCTCCAACGCGCAACCCTGGCAGGCTGGCCACCCGTTGCAAGGCGGCGATGCTGCCCGTCAGGTCATCCTCTTCGGCCAGTTGCGCCAGCCGCGCCGCTGTATAGAGATTGACCCGCCCGGCGCTATCGCCCAGTTGCCAGATGCCTGGCTGGGCTTCGGTGGGCGCTGCCCAGCGGGTGGGATAGCGGAAGCGCAAGCGTCCATCCTGGCTTTCGAACTGCGCCCCAAGCTGCACCTGAATGGCAAAGGCGGCCTCATCCAGCCATTGGAAGCTGGCCACCAAACGCTCAGCTTCGGCCAGCAAGGCGGCATCCAGGGCTGGGTCGGGCAGAATGCCAAATTCCAGCACCACATAATGATTTTCCGCCAGGGTCACCGCCATCACCCGCCCGCTCTGGACCACCTGTGCGCTGGTGTAGGGGCCAATCTCGCTGACCTGTGCCGCTTCAACATCAAAGTTCGGGTATGCGCGCCACTCCAAAAAGCGGGCCAGCGTGGCCAGCACGTCTGTGCCGGGGACCTCCGCATCGGCCAGAGCATCTGGCGTCCAGAGGAAGAAGCGATTTTCAGGGGTCAGGATCACCAGGCGATCATCCTGTGCGCGCAGCGGTTGCACCCCCCATTCAGGAAAAACAGCAAATGAAAAACGACCGGCTTCGTAGCGGGTGGAAGCACTGGGTAATTGCGCTGCACTGCTGGCTGGCCATAGCAGCCCTATGAACGCAGAAATACTCAAGAAAAACCAAAGGCGCATGGATCAGCGACCTCCTCCTTAATGCCGGCCTAGTGTAGCGTGGGCGCACGTCCCGCTGCAAGGAAGCGTGAGGTGCAGATGGTAGCCGTCAGGCAAGGGGCGTCAATCAGGCTCGCCGTAGGTGACCACACGGAAGCCAATGTCATCGCGGCACTGGTGCGGGTTAAACCCAGTCCGCATGAAGGTCGCCGCAAAATGGTGGCCAAAATCCCAGGAGCCGCCGCGCAGCACCCGGTCACTCACGCCGTTGATCGCTTCGCTTTCCTGAGGCTTGAAGGTGTCCCGGCACCATTCCCAGACATTCCCAGCCATGTCCAGCACGCCATAGGGCGAGGCACCCTGCGGAAACAGTCCGACCGGCGTAGTCCGGCCCAGGTAGTGCCCACTTTGGCCGCGCCACAGTTCATTCAGGTTGGCATGGCCCTGCAAATAGCGCTCTCCCCAGGGGTAGGTCCGTCCATCGCTGCCACGCGCGGCTTTCTCCCACTGCAATTCGCTGGGCAGGCGCACATCCAGGCCGCTTTGTTCGCTGAACCACTGGCAAAAGGCCGCCGCCTCGCACCAGGAGACCCCCACCACCGGATGGTTATCCAGGTGCCAGCGCGCTTCTTCCCACAGCGCAGGGCGCATCCGGTTGCCAGCCTGGGGCAGGCAACCGGACCAATAGCGCATGTAGTGGTAGCCATGCGCCCGCACAAAAGCGCCGAATTGGGCAAAAGTCACCGGGTAGCGCGCGATGAAAA
>JAAUUD010000279.1 GCA_012031655.1 Anaerolineae bacterium
GTGTGGTGTGAATCTTGGGGATAACCCGGGGTGCGCCAGCGGAAAAATGCAGGCCGAACACAGTCCCCTGCCCGGGCGCTCTCCAGCGTCACCTGCCCGCCGTGGCGCGCCATGATGCGCTGCACGATGGACAGCCCCAGCCCAAAGCCTGGCCGGGTGCGGGCGTTGTCCTGCCGCCAGAATAATTCAAAGACATGCGGCAGGGCCTCCGGGGAAATTCCGCTGCCCTCGTCCAGCACCTCAACCCAGGTTTGTTCGGCCTCTGCCCCCACCCGCACGGTAATTCGCGTGCCCTCCGGCGAAAAGCGGCAGGCATTATCCAGCAGATGCGCCAGCGCCTCCTCCACGTAGGCGCCATCGCCGCACAAGGCGCAGGGCTGGCTGGGTTTCTGCCAGGCCAGCAGATGACTCCCGGCCTGACGAGCACCGCAGGCCCCTACGGCCCCTTCGACCAGGGTAGCCAGGTCCAGTTTCTCGTAACGGAGCGGCTCTGCGCCTTCGAGCCGGACCACTGTTAGCAGCATATCCACCAGGCGCGCGATGCGCTCCACCTGGGCCTGCACCTGCTCGATCTTGACCTCGCGCCGGGCGGGGTCGTCCAGGCGGGTCAGCAGATGGCTGCTGGAAGAAATGATGGCCAGCGGGGTGCGGAATTCGTGTGCGGCATCTCGCATAAAGGTTGTCAACAGCTGAACGCGCGCTTTCTCCAGCCGCAGGTCGAGTTCGCGCTGCTGGGCCTGCTTGCGCTGGGTAATGTCCTGGTGGCTCATGCAAACGCCCAGCACCTCACCAGCATCGTTGACCACCGGGGAATAGACGAACTCAAAATGCAACGTGCGCCCTTCGCTGGCGGGAAAGTCTTTTTCCAGCACGACGGTCTCGCCCTGGATGGCGCGGGCAAAGTTGGCCGTAAAGCTGGCATGGTCACGCGGCAGCACAAAATCGTAGATCGAGACACCGGCTTCGAGCCGCTTCCCAAAGATGGCCAGGGCCACTTTTTTGCCCTTCTCATCGGTGTCAATCACCCGGTAGTTGCGGTCAATCAGCGTAAAGGACTGCCAGGTGCTGTTGAGCATTGCCTGCAAATTGGCGGCGGACTGGCGCAACGCGGCTTCCATCGCTTTACGCGCCGAGATATCGCGCAGCACAAACAGCCGCAGGTCCGGCTGCCCGCGCCCCTGGCTGATCCCCGAAAACCCGCACTTCAAAGGTGTGTTGCGCCCCTTCGCCCGCGCGCGAGACTTCCAGCGGGCCAGGGTCCTCCGCTGGATGCCGGGCCAGCAGGCCGCCAGGTCCCCCCCCTGCACGCTGAGGGGTTGCCCAGGGTAGAGCTTCTGGCCCGCAGGCGCCAGGCAGGGCCGCGCCGCCTCGTTGAACAACACCAGGCGGTTTTGGGCATCCACCAGCACCACGCCGTCTTCCATGTGCCCCAGGATGCTCTGGTAGGCCAGCGCGGGCACCTTCAGCAAGCCTTGCTTGAGCATGGCCCAGCTAAAAAAGAACGTCCCCACCGCCAACCCCAGCGGGAAAGGGTTCAACACCCCGCGCGACCACCCCAGGACCGGCGCCAACACGGTCAGCAGGGGCGCCATCACAGCCAGGACAATCACCACACTCTGGTGGCGCGCCTGCTGGGTGCTGCGCAAACCGTGCCGCAAGATCAACACACAGCCAACCAGCAACACGGCAAAAACAAAGGCCGAGTGGGCCCAGAACCAACCTCCATACACCACATTTTCAGCGTTGAGCGCGTGCGTGTGGACCACCGACCATTCCATCCAGAAGTGCTGCGGCGCGCCCCAGATCACCCCTGCGGTGAGGATGGGCATGGCATAGAGGCCCCAGTAGAAAGGCTTGCGCAGCCAGGCCAACCGCTGGCTATAGACCAGCGCAAATCCCAGGAAAAACAAAGGGGTGAGGTCCAGCAAGGTCAGGCGCAACCGTACCCAGAAGAACGCGCTTTCGGCATCGCGACTGACGAAGAAGAAAAAGAAGGTTAACAGGATGGCGGTGTTGCTGAGCAGCACCAGGCCCAGCCAGTCCGTGTGGGGCCTGCGCCCCTGGAACCAGCTTAACCCAGCCAAAAGAACGCTCCAGAATAGGCTGCCCGTTAGCACAAGGAGATAAAGCCATTCCAACCGCATCGCGCGCCCTCCTGGGCGGATACAACCATTAATTTATGGCCCGGGTACACTGGCCATATACACAGATCGTTAAATTTTCCGCAACAGTTATTTTACCATAATCAAGGGTTGCTTCAAAGCGGCTTCTCTGGCAGCACATGGCAGTGCCTGGCCTGTCTATGGCAACCCCTCCTGCGCCAGAATGCCCCTATCGCCTGTGTTTAGTGCCCGGAGGACCGCCTGATGGAAAACTTTGCCGCTTGGCTTACCCTGTTCAACCTGAGCTGGATGATGGCGCACGAGTTAGACGCCATCCAGCAGCGCGAATGGCGCATCTTTCCGCTGACCGCCCTCCTGCCCGACCGCCTTGGCTACGTGCTCTTTGTGAGCCTGCACATTCCGCTGTTGCCCTTGCTCTTTGCCTGGGGCCCAGACCCCCGTTTTCAGGCAGGCTTCAGCGTGTTTCTGATCGTGCACCTGGGCCTGCACCTGGCCCTCTGCAACCACCCGCGCCACCTGTTCAAGAACGCTTTTTCCTGGGTGCTGATTGCTGGCGGGGCGGCGCTGGGCGCGTTGCATTTGCTGCTGGGGGCGCTTTAGGCCCGTTGGCCGGGTGCGGCGCCCGCCCTGCCCGGCCATTTCTAATGCAGATTTAACCCACCTGGCTGATTTTCTATTGACCAAATAAAATATTTTGGTTAACCTAATTATAGGATCTCTCATCTTTCATTCCAGCCTTAAGGAGCACCGAAGAAATGACGCTCGTTCGCCATTTTGGATCTCTTTTGACCCTGATTGCGCTGCTGGTGGTGGGCAGCGCGGGCACCCTGGCCCAGGATGATCCGCTGCGGATCGTCACCACCACCACCCAGGCCAGCGATCTGGCCGCCATCCTGACAGAAGGGGCCGAGGGCGTGCAGATCACGCCGCTGATGGGCGCCGGGGTAGACCCGCACCTTTACCAGCCGACCGAGGCGGACATCGCCGCCATGAACCAGGCCGATATGGTGATCTATAGCGGGCTTAACCTGGAAGGCCAGTTTGATACGGTCTTTGAGGCGCTGCGCGAGCAGGGCGTGCTGATCTATGCGCTTTCGCAGCCCGTCAAAGACGCCGGTTTTGTGGTTGGCGCCTTCGAAGCCGAAGCCGAGCAACTCGGTTCAGACGACCCGCACTTCTGGTTTGACCCGCGCAACTGGGAACTCACGGCGCAAGACCTGGCCAACACCCTGGCCGAAGCCGACCCGGACAACGCCGACCTCTACCAGGCCAACGCAGAAGCCTACCTGGCGCAATTGCAGGCGCTCTATCGCTGGGCGGACGAGGGCATGCGCACGGTGCCGGGCAACCAGCGCTACCTGGTGACCTCGCACGATGCCTTCCAATACTTCGGGGCGGCCTTTGGCTGGCGCATGGCGGCCATCCAGGGCATCAGCACGCAGGATGAAGCCGGCGTGGGCGACATCCAGAGCACGGTTGATTTTGTGATCGCCAATGACATCCCGGTGCTGTTCGTGGAAAGCAGCATCTCACCGGATACCATCCAGGCGGTGGTCGAAGCGGTGGAAGCCGAGGGCGGCACCGTACGGGTGGGCGTGCGCGACCTCTACTCGGATGCGATGGGCGAGCCAGAGGCCTTCGGCGGCACCTACATTGGGATGATCGCAGAGAACGTCTACACCATCCTCCAATCGTATGCCTGCGCCGGAGCCGAGGTCAGCCTCCCGGCCTGGCCAGAGGACCTGCAACCCGCCCCGGACGAGGCGCTGCTGAACGTGGATTGCGAAGCTTAGCACGCGCTGGCGGGGCGTGGGGCTGCTGGGCCCCCACCCCGCCGCCGGATCCAACCCCGAAATTAAGGAGAACCCGCTGATGCTCATCGACCCCAACCCCCATGCCCCGCTGGAACGCCCCTGCGCCCTGAGCGTGGACGACCTGACGGTAGCCTATCACAGCAAACCAGCCATCTGGGATGTGGACCTGGACGTGCCAGAAGGCGTGTTGATGGGCATCGTTGGCCCGAACGGCGCGGGCAAGAGCACCTTCATCAAAGCTGTGCTCAACCTCATCCCACGGGCCGCCGGAACCGTGCGCTTCTATGGCCAGCCCCACGCCCAGGCCCGGCATCTGGTGGGCTACGTGCCACAGCGCGGCAGCGTGGACTGGGACTTCCCCACCTCTGTGCTGGATGTGGTGCTGATGGGCCTGTATGGCAAGCTGGGCTGGTTCCGCCGACCGGGGCGGCGCGAACGCGAACTGGCCCGCCATGCGCTGGACCAGGTGGGCCTGGCTGACTTTGCTGAACGGCAGATCAGCCAGCTTTCCGGCGGGCAACAGCAACGCACCTTTCTGGCACGTGCCCTGGTGCAGGATGCCCAGCTCTACTTTATGGACGAGCCTTTCGCAGCGGTGGATGCCGTCACAGAACGGGCGATTGTGGGCATCCTGCGCGAACTGCGCGAACGTGGCAAAACCGTGCTGGTGGTCCACCACGACCTGCAAACCGTGGAAGAATACTTTGATTGGGTCACACTGCTGAACGTGGAAGTCGTGGCCAGCGGGCCAACCGCCAACGCCTTCACACCCGATAACCTGAACAAAACCTACGGCGGGCGCGTCTCCACCCTCAGCGATGGGCGCATCCTGGCCGCGATGGGGGACTAAGCCATGTTGCGCTTCACTGCTCAGGATCGGCGGGTCTGGTTGCTGATTGGCGGCCTGGCCCTGCTGGCCGTGCTGTTTATCCCTTTTAGCCAGGTGGCGTTGGGGGTCAGCTATACCTATACCTTGCGTGTGGTGGCACTGGGCGGGGCGCTGCTGGGCGTGGTCAGCGGGGTGTTGGGCTGTTTTGCGGTGCTGCGCCGCGAGAGCCTGATGG
>JAAUUD010000280.1 GCA_012031655.1 Anaerolineae bacterium
TTCGCGTTCGGCGGCGATCTCGGCGCGTATCCGGCAGGCGCACCGCCCGGCGATGGCTTCCAGCGTGGGCGCAAAGGTGCCATCTCGCCCACATCCGTGATCGCCAGAAAGGCCAACGGTGCACTACCGGGCAGCTCCACCAGAATCAGCAAAACCTCGGTCTGGGGGCTCTCCCAGCGGGCGATGGCGGCAGGATAGGCGCCCATCTCGGTGAGTTCCGCCGGGCGCGTGACGGTGGTATCCATCATGCTGCCAAACCCGCCCACAACGGCCTCCGCGATGCCCAGCAAGCTGGTTTCTGGCGGCAACTGAAAACCCTGCGCCGATGCCGCGAAGATGAGCACCTGAAGCTGGTCGCCTTCCAGGTCGGTGGGGTTGCGTTCCAGCGCGATTGCGGTATTGGCCAGCAGCAGGGTGTCTTCCAGCGGGCGCAGTTCCCAGCCTTCCGGGTAGGGCAGGCGGAAGCCGCCGTCCAGGGTCTGGTAGATGCGCAGCAGGGGCAGCGCTTCGCCTTCGGCGGGCTGGGCCAGGGTCATCAGGGGCGCCAGCAGCAAGGCCAGGCAGGTCAGGCTGAGCGGCAAAAATTTGCGTAGCATGGGGGTTCCTTTCTTGTTCGTCGCATCGTGTCTCGATTCTAGCAGCCTGTGCAAGCGTGGCCCCCGGTGTGTTCTGTGTTAGCAGCACGTTCAACAAACGGAAGTGGGTCATTTGGCGGATTTTCGGTTACACTTATCAAACTAAACTGAGCAGAAAGGTGGCGATTGTATGGTGCTGAAGGCGCGCTACGAAGGCGGTAAACTGGTTTTGCTTTCTCCGCCACCTGCCGAACTGCAAGAGGGCGCCGAAGTGCTGGTGACCATCGAAACCACGCCGCGCCCACGCCTGCCACGCCATGCGGTGATCCTCGATTTGCCGCCGGAAGACGACGACGAAAACGAAGCCACCGAAGTCATCGCCATTGCGCTGGAAGGGCGGCCCCGGGCGCTCATCCCGCCCCGGGTGGGGGGGCGGGTGGAAGATTAAGACCACCTGGTGCAAAGCCGGGTTGTGCTTGCCAAATACTCAGGCAATTTTCAGTAAACCTTCAGCAAAGCGCTTTGACAAAATTTTTTTAAAAGTTCATACTGGTGATCAAAGCACAATAGGCAGGGATGGTATGCAGCACGAACCCGAAACGCACTACACCAATATTGCTATTTCTGGGCTGGCTGGCACGGGGTCCACAACCCTCCTCCGTAAGTTGCGCGCCGCGCTGGAGCCGCAAGGCTGGCGGGGCTACTCTGGTGGCGAATTCATGAAGCAGTACGTGCCGCAGGGGTCGCAGGAAGGCGGCCACCACTCCGCCACGGCCTACTCGCCCGATATCGACCGCCAGGTGGATATGGGCATTCGCTCGCAACTGGCGACCGAACATCACCTGATTGTGGAGTCCTGGTTGGCGGGGTTTCTGGCGCAGGGCATTCCGCAGGTGCTCAAGGTGCTGGTGACCTGTAGCGATGACCTGGACCGCGCCCAACGCCTGGCCAAGCGCGACGATATGTCGCCCGAGCAGGCCTTCGTGAAGGCCTACCAACGCCTGGATGATAACATGGCGCGCTGGAGCCAGCTCTACGCCGACGAGTGGAACGCCTGGGTGTTGCAGCCCGGCACCCTGGCCGTGGAGTGCAAGGTCTGGTTCTGGAACCCGCGCCTGTATGATTTGGTCATCGACACCACCGCCTACAACGAAGAAGATACGCTGGAACTGGTGCTGGATAAGCTGCCGCAGGCAGATGCCGTGGCGGCCTCGCTGGCGCTGGTGAAGTAACCGGGCCACCACGCCCGGCGAAGGGGAGCGTCCGTGTGGGGCAGGGGGAAAGTCACCTGCCGGACACGGGCGCTTCGGTTTTTTAACGCCATCAAACAACGGAACAGGTGAACCCAACTATGAGCTTCGACCCAACGCGCTTTCGCCACACCATGCGCCTGTGGGCCACGGGCGTGACGGTGGTGAGTGCCCAGCATGGCCCTTTGCGGCGTGGCACCACCGTCAGTTCGTTTACCTCCGTCACGCTGGAGCCGCCGCTGGTGCTGGTCTGCCTGCAAAAGTCCACCGAAACCGCCGATGTCATCCACAACAGCGGCGCGTTTGCTGTTTCGATGCTGGGCGAAGGACAAGAGGCCATCTCTAACCGCTTTGCCGGGTACGGCGACCTGCCGCCGGAGGTGGACCGCTTTAGCGACATGGACGTGATGACCGCCGAAACCGGCGCGCCCATCCTGGCGGCGGCGATGGGCTGGGTGGACTGCCGTTTGCACGCCCGGCAGGATGCCAGCACGCACTGGATTTTTATGGGCCAGGTGGTGGCCGCCTCTGGCCAGCCAGAGCATGCACCCTATCCGCTGATCTATTACAACCGTGAATATCGGCAGATTGCGCGCTAAAGCGTGCGGGATGCGGGGCGCATCTGGCACGCCTTGCCCGCGCCCAACTGACGCTCACCTTGCCGCCCTGGGGCGCCCCTTCTACAATGGTGGGAACCCGGGGCCAGCGCCGGGCGTTCTGCCGGATAGCAAGAACACGCGGTTTTTTGGGGGGGCTGACCCCCCCACATAACGCAAGAAAGGTAATGCTTTGACCCCTTCTACCCCTTATTTTCGTGGTCGCCGCCCCTGGCTGCTGCTGGCGGGGCTGCTGGCCCTGTGGCTGGCAGCCTGCGGCAATGGTGATGAAGACCAGGTGCGGCCCACAGAATTGCGCGTGGTGACGGGCGAACCGACTCAGGTGGCCCTGCTCAGCACCATCGACGCGCAGCAGACGCAGCTCGCGGTGGTGGCCAATACTGCCGTGGCGACTGCCCTGCGGCCCTTCACTCCCAGCCCCAGCATCACGGCCACGCCGCAAGTGGTGGGCGAAGGCCAGGTGACCACGCAAGAGGCGCTGATGCTGACCGAACCGAGCGAGACCGCCGCTGAATTGCGCGTGCTGGAAGCGGGAAACGTGGTGGAAATCCTCAGCGAGACCGCCCCCAACCGCATTGGCGTTGTGTACTATCAGGTGCGCTTTGAGGGGGAGGTTGGTTGGGTGGCCAGCACGCAAATTCGCCTGAACGCAGACACCGCGCCAGAAGTGGCGGTGCTCATCACCCCACCCACCCAAACCTCCAGCCCCACCGCCACCATCACCACCACGCCCACCATCACGCCCACGCCGCTGCCAGAGGGCTTCCCCACCCCGGAGATTTTCGCGGTGGTGCTGGTGGAGCAGGTTTTTGAAGGCGGGCGCGCCTTCTGGTTTGAGCCAACCCAGCAAATCTGGGTGCTGCGCGGCGAGGAGGGCGAAATTGACCCCACCAGCGGCACCTGGCAATGCTACGAGGACACCTTTGTGGAGGGCCAGACCGAGCGCGATGACGCCCTGGACCCGCCATCCGGCACCGTAACGGAATCGCAGTTCAGCAACGCCAGCCCGCAGCAACCGGTGCGCGGCTTTGGCAAGGTCTGGCGCGAGAACCCCGACGTGCGCGAGGCGCTGGGCTGGGCGCTCATCCCAGAGACGCGCTTCAACAGTCGCTATCAGTATGTGTTTGGCGGCGAGATGGTGGAGGGCGAATACGAACCCGAGCCTGGCACCTACGAGCTGGACTCGCTCTTCCAGCAGACCATCCGCTTTACGGAAGATGACATCCGCCAACCCTGCGAAAACCTGAGCGGCACCTGGGAGGTGGTCGAAACGCCCTGATGTGCTGCATATCGGGGCCTGTCCTCCTCGCTGGGGCAGGCTATACTGACGGGGCAGACAAGGATCACTCATGGATTTGACGATCATGGCGCTGATTTTCCTGTTTACCTTTGCGGTGAGCACGCTGTTTTCTGTGCGGATGCTGGCCATCACGCATGGGCGGCGCGTGATAGCCATGCTGCTGGCCTTTGGCGAATCGGTGTTGTTCATCTATAGCCTGGGGCAGGTGGTGGACGACCTGGGCCAGTGGCAAAACCTGGCGGCCTATTGCCTGGGGAATGCCACCGGTAGCGTGGCGGGCATCACGCTGGATGCGCGCCTGTTGCCCGCCTATGTGCGGATGAGCATTGTGGCGGTGCAGGATGGTTACCTCATCGCCACCAAGCTCCGGGGGCAGGGCTTCGGGGTGACGGAGTTTCGCGGGGCGGGCGGCAAAGAAGACGTGATGATGCTGCATTGCATCGTGCGGCGCCAGGAGGTGCCCCGCGCCCAGGCCGTCATTCAGGAGGTCAACCCGCAGGCGTTCATCACGGTGGAAGAGGTGCTGGAGGTCGAGCGCGGTTGGTTCCGCCGCGCAGAATGGCGTCGTCGCTAAACGGGCCACTGGCCCAGGATAACCGTTTATGGAAGCACTCCTCTTTGCGCTCTTGATCTTTAGCCTGCGCGTGGTGAACAATGCCATGGGCACCGTCCGCGTCATTGTGATGACCGGCGGGCGGCGCTGGCTCTCCTTTGGGCTGGCCTTTCTGGAGTCGCTCATCTTTGCTTTTACTGCCGGGAACGTGCTCACGGACCTGAACAACCTGCCCAACCTCATCGCGTATGCGGGGGGGTTTGCGGTGGGGAACTACGTGGGCATGGTGCTGGAGCAGCGCTTTGTGATCGGCTTCATGACCATCAACATCATCAGCATCGACCAGGGCGCGGAAATCGCCGTCCGGCTCCGCGAGGCTGGTTTGGCGTCACCAGCACCCAGGGCGAGGGCGCCGGGGGCAGCGTGACCCTGCTGCGCAGCGTGGTCGAGCGGCGCGCCGGTCCGGGATCGAAACCGTCTCGCCCCGTTCGGCGTACGAGAGATTGCCAGACGCCCCGCCGTGAACAAGCTGTCGCGGCGCGAGGCATTCCGATGGGAGCTGGTATCGCTACTTCCCGGCAGCGTGCCGAGTTCCGCCGCCATACCAGTCGCAGCAGGGGCGACGTCACCCAGATGCAGCCTTTGGCCAACGTGATCGTCCTGAGCGATGCCGACGCGTCGGATGAGGAT
>JAAUUD010000281.1 GCA_012031655.1 Anaerolineae bacterium
CACACCAGCAGGGGTCGTTGCGCCCCAGCTTATCGCGCGAGGTCGCCCGCGCTGGTTCTGGTTTGCTATCGCCGCCGCTGGGGGTGCTGTGCCCGCACATTCTGGATGCGCTGCTGTTGCTGCTCCACCAGACGGATGTTATAGATCATGCGCGCGATGCGCCCTTCCAGCTCTTTGAGCATGTCCTGGTACATCTGGAAGCCCTGAATCTGGTATTCCACCAGCGGGTTACGCCCACGGATGCCTTCCAGGCCAATGCCCTCGCGCAGCACCGAGAGGTCGGTCAGGTGGCGAACCCAGTGCTCGTCAATGATCTGCAACATCAGCTCGCGCTCAATTTGCGAGGCTTGCTGCTCGCCACCCAGTTCTTCGATCTGCTTTTCGTAGGCCCGCAACGCGCCCTTGAGGATGTCTGTTTCGATGTCCTCACGGTTCATGCTCTCCCAGCGGGCGTGCTGGACCGTCTCTGGCAGGCGAAAAACCAGCGCCTGACGATAGAGTTCTTCGGTTTGCCAGTCGTCGGGATCGCCGGAAAGGTGCTGTTCGCACAGCGCCGAGACCTCGTGCGCCATGTATTCCTGAATCCGTTCGCGCGGGTTCACCTCGCCATTGATGATCTGGCGACGGCGCTTGTAGAGGTCTTCGCGCTGTTTGTTCACCACATCGTCATATTCCAGCACGCGCTTGCGGATGTCGAAGTTGTGGCCTTCCACGCGCACCTGGGCCTGCTGGATGGACTTGCTGAGCATGGGGTTTTCCAGTGCCACGTCTTCATCCAGGTTGGCCAGCTTCATAAAGTTCTTGATGCGCTCGCCACCAAAGCGCTTGACCAGGTCATCTTCCAGGCTCAGGTAAAAGCGGCTTTCGCCGGGGTCGCCCTGGCGCCCAGACCGCCCGCGCAACTGGTTATCGATGCGGCGGGCCTCGTGGCGCTCCGTACCCAGCACGTAAAGGCCACCAGCCTCCAGCACTTTTGCGCGGTCGCGGGCGCATTCTGCCTGCGCCTGCTTCAGCGCCTCGGCCCAGACCTCTGGCTCCACCTGCGTAATGTCGTAGCCCTGCTTGCGGAGCGTTTTACGGGCCAGGCCTTCTGCATTCCCGCCCAGCAGGATGTCCACCCCACGCCCGGCCATGTTGGTGGCAATGGTCACCGCCTCGGAGCGCCCCGCCTGGGCGATGATCTCTGCCTCGCGGAAGTGCTGCTTGGCGTTGAGCACCTCATGCGGGATGCCCGCCCGCGAAAGCTCTTTGCTGATGCGCTCCGAGGTCTCGATGGCCACCGTCCCGACCAGCACGGGTTGCCCGTGCAAAACACGCTCGCGGATGTCCTCCACGATGGCGGTGAACTTGGCCTTCTCGCTCATGAAGATGAAGTCGTTATAATCCAGGCGCTGGATGGGTTTGTTGGTGGGGATGGCCGTCACTTCCAGGTCATAAATCTTCTCAAATTCAGTGGATTCCGTCTCCGCCGTACCGGTCATACCCGCTAGCTTGGTGTAGCGCCGGAAGAAGTTCTGATAGGTAATGGTGGCCATCGTGACGTTTTCGCTGCGGACCTGCACGCCCTGTTTGGCTTCGATGGCCTGGTGCAACCCTTCAGAAAAACGCCGTCCGTGCATCAGGCGCCCGGTGAACTCGTCCACGATGATCACCTGGTCGCCCATCACCACATAGTGCTGGTCCAGGTGATAGGTCACGCTGGCGCGCAGGGCGTTGTCCAGGTAGGGGATGGAGTCGGCGTTTTCCGGGCTGTAGAGTTGGTCGCCCTGCAAGCGGCCATCGCGCAACATCCGTTTTTCGATCTTCTCGATGCCCTGTTCGGTCAGGTAAACGTTGCGGTCTTTGATGTCGTGGACGTAGTCGCCATCTGGCTCTTCGGCTTCGACGCTCTCCTCGGAGGAGGATTTGAGGTCTCGCACCAGCTTGGCGAAGTATACGTACAGGTCGGAGGGTTGCGAGGCCGTCCCCGAAATGATCAGCGGGGTTCGCGCTTCGTCAATCAGGATGTTGTCGATTTCGTCCACAATGGCGAAGTGAAAACCGCGCTGCACCATGCGTTCGTGGCTACGCACCATGTTATCGCGCAGGTAATCAAAGCCGAACTCGTTGTTGGTGCCGTAGGTGATGTCGGCATGGTAGGCTTCGCGGCGGCTGATGGGGCGCAGGTTTTCGTAGCGCTCATCATCAGCGTGGTAGTCGGGGTCGTACATAAAAGACCCCTTGCTGGGGTCGTTGCCCACGCTCTGGATAACCGCCGCAGAGAGGCCCAGGTAATGGTAAATCGGTCCCATCAATTGCAACCCAACCTTAGAAAGATAGTCGTTAGGCGTCACCAGATGCACGCCCTTGCCATCCAGCGCATTCAACGAGAGCGCCAGCGAAGCAACGAGCGTCTTGCCTTCGCCGGTTTTCATTTCCGCGATGCGCCCGCGATGCAACACCTGCCCGCCGATCAACTGCACGTCGTAGTGCCGCAGGCCAATCGCGCGGCGGCTGGCCTCGCGCACCAGCGCAAAGACCTCCGGCAACACATCATCCAGCGTAGACTGGCCACTTTGCACCGCCTGTTGCGCCCGGCGAAAGCGCCCGCGCAGGGTGTCATCACTGGCGGCCTGGATTTCTGCCTCCAGAGCGTTGATGCGCTCGACCATTTGCCAGTAGGGTTTGAGCTGTCGCTCTTTCGGGTCGCCGAAAACGCTCTTGGTTACTTTGCTTAACATGGAAGGTGGAACCCGTTTCTCGTTTTGCGATTGCCGCGCTCATTATACACGAGGCTGTATAGGACCAGTATAAGAAGCGGGTTGGCGTCCATTAGTCGCCAATTAGAGGTTAATTTTTGCCCATTTCATGCAAAATTGATGATGAATAGTGCAGAAGTGGCTATAATGGGGTCACTACGAATTGAATTAAGGGGTCTAGACCCGCCTGGCCAGTCAATGGGGTTGCTGGCTTGCATCGCACCGTTCTTCAGAGACCCGGCCCGCCCATCCAGCAGGCTGAACGAGGCAAAAAAATTATGGCGACCGAACCCGATACATCTCTACAATCTGTTACTAACCAGGATTTTGCTGCTCAGGTACGGGCCGAGCGTTTGAACATGATCTGGCGGGTGACGCTGGTGCTTGTGGTGTTGCTCACCTGGTTGGTGGTGCTGGTGCCAGACCTGGAGGCCATTTTTGCCCTGCCCGCCGGGTTAATGGTCACGGTGGGCAGCCTGGCGTGCGGCTTCTTCCTGCGGCGCAGCCAGCTAGAGGCCGCTATCTGGTCTTTTGCCATTGGCTTGATCATCGGCGTGAGCGTGCTGATGATTGAAGACAGCGGGGCCTGGCGCGAGTTTGTGCCCTTTCTGGGCGTGACCATTGTGTATGTGATTGGCCTGCTGGTGCCCGCCCGTGCCTTGCCCTTGCTCACCGGGATGGTGCTGGTGCCGCTCTTTGTGGTGCCCTGGGCTGCGGATGCGGCGCTCTCTCTGCCCACAGGTGGCGCTTTTATCGCGGGCATGCTGGTGATCCTGGCCGCGCTGATCACCGCCCAGGCCAGCGGCGAGCTTTACGCCGTTGCAGAATGGGCGCTGGAAAGCTACCGCCGCGAGCGCACGGGCGCCCAACGCCTCTACGACAGCCGCCAACAGGTAGAAAAAAGCCTGCTGCGCCAGCGCGGCCTGACGATGGAACTGGAAAAAACCAACTCCGACCTGGTAGAAGCGCGCCGCGCCGCCGAAGAAGCCAAGCACTTCCGAGGGCAGTTTCTGGCCAACATGAGCCACGAACTCCGCACGCCGCTGAACGCCGTGATTGGCTTTAGCGAAACCATGCTGGAGTTCCCGCTGATGTACAACAACGTCGAACTCCTGATGAATACCGCCGCGACCTCTCGCAGATTAACTACAGTGGCAAGCACCTGCTGAACATCATCAACGACATCCTGGACCTGAGCAAAATTGATGTGGGGCGGCTGGAAGTGGACCAGGTCGAAGTAGACCTGGACCCGATTGTGCGCGGCGTGCTCTCAACCGCGGTTGGGCTGGTGGGTGGCAAGCCCATCAAACTGCTGAAGGACCTGCCCGACCCCCTGCCCATGGCCCAGGGCGACCCCGTCCGCATCCGCCAGGTGTTGCTCAATCTTTACAGCAACGCCGCCAAATTCACCGACGAAGGGCACATCACGCTACACATCCGCGAAGAAGCCGACCGGGTCATCCTGGCTGTGCAGGATAGCGGCGTGGGCATCCCGCAGGGCAATTACGAACTCATTTTTGAAGAATTCCGCCAGGCAGCGGCGGGGCGGCGGCAGGCTCGCCAGGGGTCTGGTCTGGGCCTGGCCATCTCGCGCCAGCTGGTGAACCTGATGGGTGGCGATATCTGGGTTGAGAGCGAAGTGGGCCAGGGCAGCATCTTCTCCTTTAGCTTGCCGCGCATCCCTGCCTCAGACCTCTCGACCAATACGCGACAACCGAACCTGATGAGCGAGGGCCAATGAAAATCTTATATATCGAGGACAATGCAGTGAACCTCTCGCTCATCGAGCGCATCGCTCAGATGAACCGACACGAGCTGCTCTCGCATGATGAAGCAGAGGTGGCGCTGGAAACCCTGGCGCAGGATGCTAGCATTGACCTGATCTTGCTGGATATTCAGCTGGCAGGCGACATGGATGGCATTGGGCTGGCCAAGGCCCTGCGCGCCCGTGGCGACCAGCGCCCCATCATCGCGATTACGGCTTATGCCATGGTGGGCGACAAAGAGCGCATCCTGGCAGCAGGTTGCAACGAATATCTGCCCAAGCCGCTGCCCATTGCAGAGTTTTTGCAACTGCTGGCTAAATATGACCCAGCGCAACGGCCCCGGCCCGCCGCAGCTTCCACGCCAGAGATGGCCCCGGTGCCCGTCGTGCTGCCCGCCACCCGCAGAAAGCCCGCTGGCCGCAGCGCCTGCCGCTGAAGAAGCTGCGACGGCGCAAGCGGTG
>JAAUUD010000282.1 GCA_012031655.1 Anaerolineae bacterium
AACTCCTGAAGGTGAACTGACGCACGGAGGACTCCGGGCAACCGGCGTCTCCTTTCCGTGGGCTCCTTCATGAACGCGCCCTCTGCGGTTCACCGCCGAACGATCGGTCGCCAACAGGTCTTTGATGGACGGGGCATTCACACCAATGCCCCGTCCACGCTGACCATTTCGCCGCGCGACCAAGGCGACGGCATTGTCCTCGAAATGAAGGGCATGGATTGGCCGCTGCTTCGGCTAACCGCCTCGCACGCCGTCGCCGAGGAGTCCGATCGCCGCACGGTGATGCGCGGACCCGAGGGCCAGCTCTTCCAGCAACTCGAGCACGTGATGGCGGCGCTCGCGGGAGCGCGGGGTGGCGGACGACGCGGCTGACGC
Organism: Anaerolineae bacterium; assembly: GCA_012031655.1. Lineage (GTDB taxonomy): Bacteria > Chloroflexota > Anaerolineae > Aggregatilineales > J027 > JAAUUD01. The sequence continues at coordinate 376 of JAAUUD010000282.1, forward strand.
TCCATGTCGGCGCCGGCACGTTCCTGCCGGTCAAGGTCGAGGACGTGTCCGAGCACCGGATGCACGCCGAATGGGGCGAGGTCCGTCCGAAGGCCGCCGACGAGATCAACGGGACCCGTGCGATGGGCGGGCGGATCATCCCCGTGGGCACCACCGCGCTGCGCCTGATCGAGACGGCGGCGGACGAAAACGGCATGGTCCGCGCCTTCGAGGGCGACACCGACATCTTCATCTTCCCCGGCTACCGCTGGCGCGTGACGGACGCGCTGATGACCAATTTCCACCTGCCGCGCTCGACCCTGTTCATGCTCGTCGCCGCCTTCTCGGGGCTGGAACCGATGCTCGCCGCCTACCGCCACGCCGTTACCGCTGGACCCCGCCGCCGAGAGCCATCCGCTGAGCATCGCCGCCCTGCGGAGCCGCACCTTCTCTGGCAGCGACTTCATCATCGAGCAAACGCTGAACCCCGGCAGCAACTATAACCGCTACATCGCCTCGTACCTCTCGGATGGGCTGAAGATTTACGCGCTGCTGACCGTCCCGCAGGGCACCCCACCCCCCAGCGGCTTTCCGGTGGTCATCTTCAACCACGGCTACATCCCGCCGGACCAATACCGCACCACCGAGCGCTACGTAGCCTATGTGGATGCCTTTGCGCGCAGCGGCTACATCGTGGTCAAGTCCGACCTATCGCGGGCATGGCAGCTCAGAGGGCGAGCCGGAATCTGCCTATGGCAGCCCGGGCTACGTGATTGACGTGCTGAACGCGGTGGGGGCTGCCCGCCGCTATCCCCTGGCGGACCCCCAGCGCATCGGCATGTGGGGCCATTCGATGGGCGGTTACATCACCTTGCGCGCGATGGTGGTGGACCCGGATATTCGCGCGGGGGTGATCTGGGCCGGGGTGGTGGCCTCTTATGCAGACCTCTTCAGGGATTGGTTTAGCAGCGGGCGGCGCTCCTCGGGGTGGCGCTCGCAAATTGTGGCGGAGCATGGCCTGCCCGCTGATAACCCCGCCTTCTGGAATGCCCTCTCCGCTAATAGCTTCTTGCAGGACCTCTCTGGCCCGGTGCAAATCCACCACGGCACCGCCGATGCCACCGTGCCCTATAGCTTTTCCGTGACGCTCGACGCGCAAATCCGGGCAGCGGGCGAAGCCGGGCAACTGTTGCTATGGTACGGCGATGACCACAACATCAGCCTCAACCGCGACCCAGCGCTGCTCGTTTCGACCGTGTTTTTTGATGAACACGTCAAGGGCAGCCCCGCTACGGATACGGGATTGGCCCCAGGCTAACCGCCTCGCTCAGCGTGCCGTCTGGGCTGCGAATCTGCATCACATCCCCGGTGCGCGCATCAACCGCCCGCAAGCGCACTTCCCAGGTCACTTCCTGGCTCACAAAAGGCAAGTCCAGCACCAGGCTATCGCGCACGAAATCGCCGTTGCGCCAGCAAGGGGTCAGGTAGTTGCCGTTTTGCGGCCACCAGAACACAGGCACCGTCATCACCTGCCCATCAATCGGGTTTTCGGCCAGCGCCACCCATTCAAATTGATAGGGCCGCTCGGTGGGTTGCTGGCCGCGCCAGTGCAATTCCAGCGAGATGGCCTGCTGCGCTGGGTCCGCGATGTAGCGGTAGCCTTCCAGGGTAAAGGTGCCTGGGTAGCCCGCGCTGCTGAATTGCGCCGCCACCGGGTTGAGCGCCAACCAGCTAAATTCGGCGGCATCAGTGCGTGGGGCACGCGGCGCCCCCTCCTGAAGTGAGCATCGGCGGGATGACACTCAGCAGCAGGAGGGCATAGAGCGCCTGGCCGCTCAGCAAGGGCAAGTCCCAGCGGGCAGATTTTGCCAGCCAGGGTAGCCCACTCAGCAGCAGGAAGGGCACAAAAAACAGCCAGACCCGCGCTGTTTCGCCCCGGGCCGTGTCACTCAGCGTCAGGATGAGCAAGGTCAGGCCCAGCGCAAGCGCGAGCACCTCCGCCGGGTGCAGGTCCGCGCCGCGCCGCAGTTTGCCAAGCGCCAGCCAGCCCCCGGCTACGCCCAGCCCCCACCACCCCCCAGCCCGCAAAGAGCGCCATATCATAAGGATGCAGCACCAGCCACACCCAGTAATCCCGCTCGATGCTGAGGTGCTGGTCGAAGGCAGCCTGAAGGATAGCCCAGGGCGTATGGCCGCTGAACAACCAGAAGGCCACCCAGCAGGCGCTCAGCCCGGCGCCGAACCAGACCCCCACCTGCACCGTCCAGGCAAAAGGCGGCGCAGGCGCGCCACGCCGCGCGATGAAAAACCAGTAGCCCAGCGTATACCAGCCCATCAACATCAGGGCAGGCACCACCGAGAAGTTAAGAAAGGTCGCCACGGACATCAGCAACCCGGCCAGCAGGACATAACGCATCTGCCGCCGGGTTAGCCCCAGCACCAGCACGGCAAAACTACCCGTCACCAGGAGCGGATAAAGCGTGTTCCAGCTTGGGGTGAAGAACAGCCCCGCCGGAACCAGCGGCCACCATTGGGCCAGGCGTGCCGCGCTGGCCTGGTCCGCCCCCAACAGCCGCGCCCCAGCGAAGAGCGGGAAGACCGTCAACGCTGCCCAGAGCGGCATCAGCAGCCCAAAGAGCGTGCTGGTCATCTCGGCCCGGGTGTAGCGCATCACTTCTTCATCCGTACATTGGAGCGGGCGCAGGCGCGCATCCAGCGCCCCGGTGAGCGGGCCCAGCGGCGTTGCGGCCTGCGCCAGGCCATAATAGACCAACGGTTGGCCGGGTGGGCTGAGCGCTACATGGATATTGCCACCTTCTGCAAGTTCATCCATCAACACGGGCCATTCCTGCAACGACTCCGCCAGCCCGACCCGGCTCATGTTGCGGACTGCCGCCGCGTTTGATCCCGTGTAGACGGGCGAAACCACCCGCTGAAAGAGCAGTTCATCCGGCGCGCCGCGCAAATTGACCGCGCCCAGGCTCAGCGCCACGCCGCCCAGCACTGCCCAGGCCAGTTGCAGCGCAACCCCACGCCTGCGGCTGAGCACCACGCCCAGCAGATATCCCCCCATCAGGGCCACCAGCAGCGCGAAACGGCCATTCAGAGGGGTGGGATCATAGGGCCACTGCCAACCCCAGCCGCCGCGCAAGGCCGGGATGGCATCCAGGGCCAGCAGGCAGCCCAACAGCAGGCACAGGAACAAGGTCAGGCGGCGCATGGAAGTTGGATTCAGGCGGGGATAGCAGCGAACATCTCGGCCCGTGACCGCACCCGCGCCAGCAGGGCCGCCAGGGCGGCCTGGGCCTGTTCCCGGTCGGCGGGGGGCAGGTCCAGCGCGGTGAACTCGTCCTCATCCAGCAGGAGCGTGCGCCCATCGGGATAAACCATCAGGTCCAGGGCCAGGTCGTCTGCATAGAGGCGCTCGGCTTGCAACACCGCCGGGCGGGTGATGTTGCAATACCACCCCTGCAAGTGATCATCCTCGCGGTGATGCAGCTCAAAAACGTTGTACCATCGGTCCGCGTAGAACCACTCCAGCAAGCGGTCCCCCTGCCGAAAATGATGGTAGCTTTTGTCCGCATCCGGTAACGCGAAACGGGCCTCCAGCAAAACCCAGTTCGGTTGGCGGTGCAGCAACGTGCCGCTGTACTCCAGCATGGGCTGGCCGCGATGGTCGCGCTTGACGACGGTCATCGACGCCATCAGGCTCGCCCCACGGTGTGCACAACCATCAAGATGCCCGCCGCAATATGCACCTGCGGCTCGGCCTGGATGATCACGTTACTGACGCCACGCGCCGGGCCAAAAGCCAGCCGATCTTCGCGCAGCACATATTTTAGCCCGCTGGTGGTGATGCCCGTTACATCCCCGGAGATCGGGATCAATGACAGCGTATCGCCCACCTCGCCCAGCAAAACATGGTCGCCCGGTGGCAACAGCCAGATGGTCTGCCGCCCGGCCACAATCCGCACATCGACCGCCGCGAGTTCCGGCAGGTTCATCAGGTAAACATTGGCCATGGTCTGGTCCAGCCGATTGCCCACCGCGCCAATCAGGCGGATCCAGCGGGCGCCACGGCGCACTGCCTCTCGCAAGGCCAGTTCCAGGTCGGTTTCGTTCTTCTCCATAGGAAAGCGCAGGACTTCGGCGCCTTGTGCTTCCAGGTGGGTCAGGGTTTCAGGGAAAATCGAGTCCATATCCCCAATGACCACCGAAACCAGGTAGTCCATCTTCAGGGCCAGGTTGGCGCCGCCGTCTGCCGCCATCAACAAGGCTGGCCGCTCCAGGGCCTGGCGCACGGCGATTCCATCATTAAGATGCCCATTCGCAAAGATGATCACATTTTCCACAACAGGGAACCTTTAACGCTTACGCCGCCGCCATTCTTCTTTCATTTCCAGCGCAGAGACATCTGGCGCTTCCAGAAATTCCTTCAGCAAGCGCACAAACTGGGCATTGGCGGCCAGCATGGGGAAGTGATTGGTTGGCATGGCCAGCAATTTGAGGGCCTGCCGTTCGTCCGTCAGCCACTCCATCACCTCTTCATCGGGTTCGGGTAGCAGGCTGGTCTTCCGTGCCCAGGATCGCACACACAT
>JAAUUD010000283.1 GCA_012031655.1 Anaerolineae bacterium
TGCCGCACATGCGTGGTAAGGGCTGGCAAAAGCGGCTATGCAGCGGGCGGTGCACTTCATCTGCGCTAACTTGAAGGCAAACGCGGGGATGCTGTATTGCCCGCCTTACAATGTGGCATACTATGCTCACCTGGGCTGGCAGCCTATTGAACGCCGTATCACCTACCACCAATCCACCGGGGCAGGTGTGATGGACACCACCACAGAAGCACACAACGCAATGGTTTATCCCTGCGGTGCTTTTGTTTTTCCGGATGGCGACATTGATGTGAGGGGTAAGCTCTGGTGATTTTGCGTGAGCCGGAACCCGTCAAGACTGCGCACCTGTTGACGCCTATGCGCAAAGAACTGATTAAGGTGCTGCGGGACCTGCGCGAACCCGAATGGCGCTACCCCACTGCGTGCGCTGGCTGGACGGTCAAAGATGTGGCGCTGCACCTGCTGGGCGATGACATCGGGCTGCTGTCGCGGCGGCGCGATGGGTTTAGCCACACCCAAACTGACTTTGAGCACTTTGAGGAACTGGTCGCGTTCATCAACCTGCAAAACGACATCTGGCTGCGGGCGGCGCGGCGCATCAGCCCGGAACTGCTGCTGAACCTGCTGGACAACGCCGCACGGCTGGAACCACAGGTGCTGCGGGATCATTGGGCCGGGCGTGGCGACCTCGACAAGGTGCTTAAATCCGTGTCTCAGAACCGTGACGACCTGCTCAAGAAGAATTTCTGGGGCGTGCTGCGCGATATGCTGGGCCTGCAACAAGAAAATGCCGCTCCGCAGACGCCGCCTTCGGCCACTTCGGAACCCAGCGAAAAAACCGCCTCCTAACTTGCCTGGGGGCGGCGGGTTGGGGAGTAGGAGCCGCCCCCCCGCCATCCACCTCAGGCCATGACAGACGAGGATTGCGCCGGGGCTGCGGCCAGCGCACCATACTGTACGCCGGTAAGCTCCTCTGAAACCTGCCATAGTCGCGCTGCGACCTGCTCATCATAGGCCCGTTTGACCGCCGGGTTTTTAACCGGATAGCCACGGGTTTTCAGGAAGTGAGGTTCGTAGTGCTCGCCACCCTGCACGCCGGGCGCCGTGGCCGCGTAGAGCATTGGCCAGGCCCCTTGCGAGCCAGGCTGCGCAATCAGCCGATCTGCCACGTTAAAAATCACCTGTTCCAGCCCGCCGCCAGAATGGGCGTTGGTGGTGCTGCGCAGGTTGCTTTCTGCAAAGCCGGGGTGCGCCACCACGCTGATCACGCGGGCGTTAGCCCGTTCCAGGCGGCGCTGGAGTTCAAAAGTAAAAAGCACATTGGCCAGCTTGCTTTGCCCATAGGCCGACCAGCGCCCATAGCTTTGCTTGCCCATCAGGTCATCAAAGGGGATGTTGCCCATATATTGGGCTGTACTGGTGACGTTGACCACACGTGCGCCTGGGGTGTTCAGCAGGGCGGGCAGCAGCAGCCCGGTCAGGGCAAAGTGGCCCAGGTGATTCACGCCGAACTGCGTTTCGAAGCCGTCTTTGGTTTCCTGGCGCGGGATGGCCATGATCCCGGCATTGTTGATCAGGATGTGCAGGTGAGCGTGCTGTTCCAGAAAGGTTGCGGCAGCCTGGCGCACAGACTCCAGGTTGCCCAGGTCCAGCGGCAGGATTTCTAAGCGAGCATTGGGCACTTCTGCCAGGATGTTACGGTGGGCTTCTTCGCCCTTCTGCACGTTGCGGATAGCCATCACCACCTGGGCATTTTTGCGCGCCAGGGCCAGGGCGCATTCATAGCCCAGACCGCTATTGGACCCGGTTACGAGCGCGGTTCTGCCGTTCTGGTCTGGCATGTGTTCGGCGGTCCATTTTTCCATTGGATTTTCCTCCTGTGTTGGGCTGTGGTTGCGCGAACTCGAGTGAGTGTTCATTCAAGATCAGCGAAAAAAAGGGCGATCAGGGCCGTACTCCCCGGTAGACTGCCGCTGCGATCCAACCCAGCAGCACGTCCTCCAGGTGCAGGTGCCCGGCAATCACGCGTTTGGCCAGGCGAACAGCAATCCCCAGGGTCATCTCGTATAGCAGGTCGGTGGGCAGGTCAGCCAGGTTGCCCTGCGCGATTTCTGCCTGGACCATCGCAAAAACCGTTTCCAGGTTTTCATCCAGCCCAATCTCATGGCCGCCCACCTGGTAAGGCGAGTTTTCGTACTGCTCCAGAAAAAGCGTGGCACGCGGATGATCCACATAAAAGCGGTAGGCATTTTGCCAGAGGCGTTCCAGGTTAGCCGGATAGGGGAGGTGCTGCGGATGGTTGAGCAGCAGGGCGGCGCTCCATTGGGCCTTGATGTGCTTATACAGCGCACGGATGAGGTCGTCTTTGTTCTCGAAGTAGTGGTAGACGATCCCCGCGCTAACCCCTGAACGGCGCGCCAGCAGGGAAATCGGGGCATTGTGGAAGCCACGTTCGGCCACCAGGTCCACCATTGCATTCAGGATGAGGGTGCGCTTATCGGGGGTGGCGGTGCTCAGGTCGGCCATCATGCCCTCGAATGAACGTTCAATCAAGAGGGTAGCAGGCGGGCGCAGGGCTGTCAAGCCCGGGGCCTGGCCTTGCCGTGCCGGGCTGCCGCGCTATACTCCGCTCCAGGCTTGCAAAAAGGATAGACCATGCATAAGTGGATTGGCGCCGGGTTGCTTGTTTTGTTGCTGGGGAGCGCCTTGGGGCCACCTCGAAGCGCCGCGCAGAGCGGCATCACCCATCAGGTAGAGCCCTTTCTGTATCACAGCGCGCTCATAACAGCTCTGGCTTTTGCCCCGGATGGGCGCTTGTTCTTTGCGGAGCGAAGCGGAGATGTGCGCCTGGTCAGCGCAGCGGGTGAACTTCAGGCCGAGCCTGTCATCCGCTTTGATGTGGATACGCTGGGTGAGCGTGGCTTGATTGGCCTGACACTGGACCCTGCCTACACAGAAAACGGCTATCTCTACGCCTACTACACGGCGCTGGACCAGGGCGAATTTGGCTATGGCATCCAGCAGCGCTTGGTGCGCTTCACCGAGGACGATGGAATGGGTGGCGAGGAGGTGCTGCTCTGGGAGCTGGGCATTCCGGCGGCAGCGGATAAGGGCATGCACTATGGCGGGAATCTGCGTTTTGGTCCAGATGGCTTGCTTTATCTTGCTTTGGGGGATAACTCTGTGGCGGCAAATGCGCAGGATTTAACGGTCCAGCCGGGCAAAATTCACCGTTTTGCCGTGGAGGGTGACCAGTTGCGCCCGGCAGAGGACAATCCCTGGCCGGGGAACTCGGCCTATGCGATTGGCCTGCGCAACCCGATTGACCTGGTCTTTGATCCGTTGAGCGGTGCGCTGTTCGCCACCGAGAACGGCCCGCTGTGTGATGATGAGGTCAACCGCATTGAGGTCGGCGCAAATTATGGCTGGCGTCCGCGCTATGGCGAAGATGCCCTGTGTGATAATGAAACGCCGGGCCTGTACCCAGACTACACCGCGCCGCTGGTTTACTACACCCCAACAGTCGCGCCGGTTGGCATCACGGTTTATACCGGAGAGCAACTGCCGGAGTTCTATGGCAACCTGTTCTTTTGCGCCTGGAAAGATGGCCGGATGCGGCGTTTGGTGCTGGACGAGCAGCGTCAGGCGGTGCTGTTTCAGGAGTCGGTTGATCTGCGGGCAACGCAATGCACCACTGATGTTGAGATGGGCCCAGATGGCGCACTCTATTACGTTTCCTGGACGGCCAGCCGCGCCGGGATTTACCGGTTGGTGGGGGTTGAGGCGCCCTAGCGCACCGAGCCATACAGCGGAAAATCCCTGAAGATGTAGCGCCATTGCGAGAAGGCTGTTTGCTGGTTCTCGACCCGCTCGTTTTCCAGCGCTTGCCGCGCATATTTGGCCATCTGGCGCGCTTTGTCTCGCAGAGCGACCTGTTCGTAGTGCAACAGATACCCATCCAACCGCCCCTCCAGCCCTTTGGGGTCCGCAATGGGTTCGGTGACCAGTTGTGCCAGAAATTCAAAGGCGGCGGGGAGCATCGCGCGGGGTTGGCTAAAGGTCCGGGCAGTGCGGAAGCCCTGCATCAGCATCGCCTCCAGATGGAAGGGGCGCAAGCGCGGGATGTGCTCGGTGGTGCGGTTCCAGTAGTGCAGCATACGCACCAGCGGCAAAAAGTGCCCCTCGGTTTGCGCGTCCACATCCGCCAGTGATTTTTGCTCCAGCACCGGGTTGACCTGTCGCCAATGGGCCTGGCCATCGGGAGCCAGAAAGTAGGCCAGCGCGCCGTCACGGTCTTTGTAGCGCACGGCGGGGATCAGGTCAAAGCGCCAGGGGAAGTCTGGCAGGGTGAGGGCGATGGCGGTGCGGCCCGGGTTGGCAGTCGCGACCGGGTGCCCCGCAGCGCGGTTGAGGGCTTCGCTATAGGCGCGCATCAGCAAAGCGGAGCTGATGTTGCCGTCAGCATCGCGCAAGGGCCGCAGCGCATCCAGGCTAAAATCCTCCCCAAAGCCCGGGCGTAGCAGGACCTGGGGTGGCTTGGCGGCGGCGGTTTGTAGCTGGCGTGGGTCGTAGGCCAGCACCAACAGCAGTTCCACGACGTCCAGCGGGGGCGATAGGGTTCCCCGGGCCAGCGCGCCGCTTGAAAGCCATTGCTTGGTGAGGCGGGGCAGTTGCGCTTCGCCACGCAACATAGCGAAGACTTCGAAGTGGACCAGCTCCTGACTGTGGTAGGCGCTGGCGAGCTGAACAGGATCGACTGCTACATACTTTTTCAGGAACTCTTGAAAAGCGTCGTCAATCTGGATGGCCATAAGATTCTGCCTTGCGCGTGTGGGGTGAACTAGGTTGTGTTGACGTTTTGGGTGAAAGTCAGCTAAACTCTGCATATGACAGATGTGAGACTGACTGACGATCAATGGACGAAGATGCGGGACTTTCTGTTGCAAGATCCGCATGCCTATG
>JAAUUD010000284.1 GCA_012031655.1 Anaerolineae bacterium
ACCCCCGCCTTGGCAAGGTGGCGGGGGCCTGGGGCGGGGAGGCGCCCTGTCCGTGCCGCTGGTTTGTGTTCGACATAGAGTTAAAACGAATTGCCTTATGAAAAAACCAACCTGGTGGGTGCCTTATTTGCTGGTGGCGCCAACGATGATCTATCTGGCGCTCTTTTTTGCTATCCCATGGTCAACTCGCTGACCCTGGCCTTGCGCGATGACGTGCTGTACCTGGACCTGCACCGCGACCCGGACGCGGAGGCCGGGACGGTGGCCACCCTGGCCATGCAAACCGAAGTCGAGATTCTGGACCGCGTGCGCACCGAGGAATTGCTGCCCAATGGCCGCACACGCCCCATTTTTTGGTTTCGCGTGCAGGCGCAGGACGTCAACGATGCCACGGTGGAGGGGTGGGTTAACCAGCGCGACCTCTTTGTGGAGAGCCGCACCGAGTCCACCCAAGGGCGCATCGTCAACGGCACGCCCATTGAAGAATGGACCTTGACGCACATCGAGCGCATGGTGAATGACTTCCGGTTTGGGGATGCGTTGTTCAACACCCTTTTGTTGATCATCATCATTCTGCCGGTTCAGTTTGTGCTGGCCATCACGATGGCGCTCATCCTGCATAGCCAGATCAAGGGTTCGACGCTCTTTTTGTATATCTATACGATCCCGCTGGGGATTTCGGACCTGGCCGCTGGGCTGGTTTGGTATGCGTTTTTCACCCAGCGCGGCTTCATTAACTCTGGGCTAAACCACCTGGGCCTGCAAGACAACCCCTATGTGTTCATCAGTGCGGAGAACTACGGCTGGCTGCTGACGGCGATTGTGCTGGCGGAGGTCTGGCGCGCCACCTCGATTGTGATGGTGATCGTGGTCTCTGGCTTGCAGTCCATCCCGCGCGAATACATCGAAGCCGGCGAGGTGTTCGGCGCCTCGCTGTGGCAGCGCATCTGGCACGTCATCCTGCCGATTTTGCGGCCCAGCCTGCAAGTGGCGCTCATCCTGCGGACCATCCTGGCTTTTCAGGTGTTTGCGGTGGTGGTGGCCATCACCGGCGGCGATGTGTTCACGGTGTTGGCCAACGAGACCTACCGCTGGTATGACCAGGGCGACGCGGGCTTCAACAACCCGAACGTGGCCGCCGCCTATGCCGGGTTCATCATGATCATCTCGCTGGGGATTTCACTCTTTTACCTGCGCGCCGTGCGCACTCAGGAGGAGGCTAACCGCTGATGGCAACGTTAAGCACCCGTCCTCGCCTGGCGGAGCTGCCGCCGGAACAACGCCGCGCCATCTGGGGGCGGCGCATCCGGCGTGGCACGGTCTATGCCCTGGCCACGCTCATCGCGCTGTGGATTCTGGCGCCTATCTGGCTGGTTGCGACGATGGCCTTTAGCACGCCCGGCGATGTGCGCAGCTACCCCAAGCAGTTTGCCCCGGTGCCCTTCTCCACCGAAACAATGGAATTTTTCATCGAGGCCGAAGGCATCGTGGATAGCACCCTGAACAGCATCGCCGTGGCCATAATCACCATGGTGCTGGCCACGGTCATCGCCACCCCGGCGGGCTATGCCATTTCGCGCTACCTGTTTGTGGGGCGAGATGCCGTGCGGCTGGGGATTCTCTCGGTGCGCGCCTTCCCAATCGTGATTCTGGCGGTGCCGCTGGCCATCATCTTCATTGATCTGGGCATGTACGACAGCATCTATAGCCTGGCGCTGTTGCATACGGCGCTGGTGCTGCCGACTTCGGTGCTGGTGATTGCTTCGGTGTTTGCCACGGTGTCCTACGAGCTGGAAGAAGCCGCCAAAGTGTTTGGCTGCACCCCGGCAGAGGCGTTCTTCCGCGTGGTGCTGCCGCTGGCCCTGCCGGGTATTGCTGCTTCGGGCATTTTTGCTTTCGTGACGAGCTGGAACGAGGTTTTTGCGGCGGTGCTGCTCACGCTGACCAACCGCACGCTGCCTGCGCAAATCCTCTTTTCGCTGGATAAATCGGGCGACCCGTTCAAGTTTGCGGGCGCGTTCTTTATGCTGGTGCCGTCGATGATCTTCATTTTCTTCATCCGGCGCTACCTGTTCAACATGTGGGGCCAGGTTTCCAAGTAGAGGAGGCTGAACGATGGCGCGAATCGTGGTGGAAAATGCGGTCAAGCGCTTTGGCGACTTTATGGCGGTCAACGACGTGAGCCTGACGGTAGACGACCAGGAATTTGTGGTGCTGCTGGGGCCAAGTGGCTGCGGCAAAACGACCCTGCTGCGGGCCATCGCCGGGCTGGGCATTGTGGATAGCGGGCGCATCCTCATCGGGAGCCGGGACGTAACCTACCTGCCCCCGCGCGACCGGGCGATTTCGATGGTCTTTCAGAGCTACGCCATCTTCCCGCACATGAAGGTGTTCGACAACATCGCCTTTGGGCTGAAGATGCAAAAAGCCCCCAAGTCGCTCATCAAAGAGCGCGTGCAGCGCGCCGCCGAGTTGCTCCACATCGAAAACCTGCTGGAGCGCTACCCCGGCCAGATGAGCGGGGGCCAGCGCCAGCGCGTGGCCGTGGCCCGCGCCATCGCAGTGGAGGCGCAGGTGTTGCTGATGGACGAGCCGCTGAGCAACCTGGACGCGCTGCTGCGCCTGGAGATGCGCGCCGAACTCAAGAGCCTGTTGGCCACGCTCAACGCCACCACGATTTACGTGACGCACGACCAGATCGAGGCGATGAGCATGGGCGACCGCATCGCGGTGATGAACAGCGGGCGCATTTTGCAATATGACCACCCCACGCGGGTTTACGACCAACCCCTGGAGCAATTTGTGGGCGGCTTCATCGGCAACCCGCCGATGAACTTCTTGCAGGCGCGGGTGGTGGAGAATGGCGCGGCGGCGCAGATTGGCGACTTCCGCCTGAGCGTGCCACCGGAAATGGTGGTGCCGCTGCGCAGCTACGATGGCGCCGAGGTGCTGCTGGGCATCCGTGCGGAAAACATGGAAGCCCTGAGCCAGCCCGCGTCCGACGCCTTGCAGGTGAGCGTGAAGGTGGTGGAGCCGCTTGGCTCGCAGAATTTGCTGACCATCCCGGTCGGCACCGAGCTGATCAAGGTGGCCACCCATCCAGACTTCGAGAGCGCGCCCGGCCAGGACCTCTGGATTCGCTTTCCGGCGCGCAAAATCCGCTGGATGGACCGCAAGACGGGCCGCGCCATCAGCCCCAGCGTGGAGGCGATGCAAGCCGCGCTGGCCAGTTAAGCCCCTTGCCGGGGGGGGAGGCAGGGCCGCGCCCTACTCCCCCGCGTATTGCCCGCTGCTAAAGACGTGCACCCAGGGCAGGTCGTAGCCGCCTGCCTGCGACCATTCATAAACCCAATAGGCGTCGGTGAGCGAGAGGTTCACGCAGCCCCGGCTGTTGCGGTAGCCAAAGACATCGTGCCAGTAGGCGCCATGCAGGGCATAGTTGCCGTCGTAATAGAGCACGTAGGGCACGTTCTCCACGCTGTAGAAGTCCGTGCGGCCTTCGGCACCGTCCATCGGGGTGTTGACCAGGCGTTCCCAGGTTTGCCAGGTGCCCTCCAGGGTGGGGTACTCTGGCAGGCCGGTGGAAACCAGGGTGGCAAAGATGGGCCGGGTGCCTTCGTAGGCCACCAGCACCTGTTCGTAGAGGTCCACGGCAAACCAGCGCCCCTTGACCCCCTCCGGCGGGTCCACGAAGATCACCTTGCCGATGGAAGTTTGCTTGATCCAGGCGTTTGGCCCCACCAGGTACCAGCGCCAGCCATCCACCTCCACTTCTGCAAAGATGTAAACCGGCGTATAGCGTTCAAAGCGGGTGCGGGTGGGGTCTGGGGCGGCGCCGGGGTAGGGCGCGGGATGGTCCGGCAGCAGCACCCAGGCCAGCGTATAGCCCAGGTAGGCGTCCTCGATGATGGCCCCGGCAAAGGTGCTGGGCGTCATCACCTGGGTATCGCCTTCGCGCACCCATTCGTTGGCATTGATGCGCACCCAACCGGGCGCGCTGTCCTCCACGGTCACGTAGGCATCGCCGCTGCTCAGCAGGCCGATTTGCTGGCCTTCTGGCGCGTTGAAGATGGGCGTTCCGGCGGAGTTGAGCAGCTTACGGTAGGCAAAGCGGTAGACTTCGCGCTCGTTGACTTCCAGAAATTGCACCTCTGGCCGGGGGTGCAACACCATGTCATCCAGCAGCAGGGTATATTGCGCGTCTGGCAGGCCCGCCGTGCACCCATTGGAGGTGGGCGTGGCGCGGCAATTGGGGGCATCGGCGCGGGCCGTGGCCCCCACCCGGCAGCAGCGCAGCCAGGGCAAGCAGCAGGCTGAGTAGGGACTTCATTGCGGGTTTGGTTTCCTTCCCAGAACATGGCTAACAGCACTTCCACGCTTCCATTGTAGCCAAGAACAGCCCAGGCTCCAGGCCCAGGCGGGGGTAAGCGCCAGGAAAACGGCGGAATCGCCCTTGCGTGGGTTGCCTGCCAGCGGCACAATCCCGGCACGGTTGGGGCAGGCAGCCCTGCAAGGAGGTCAACGCGTGACAGTATTCATCAGCTATGCCAATGTGGATGGGGAACTGATCCAGAATTTTATGCACTACCTGCGCCAGATGCGCTATTCCGTGGATGCCACGCCGCGCCAGGGCGACCAATGCGGCGCCGATTGGATGGAGCGCATCAACGGCAGCGTGCTGTTTGTGGCGGTGATGTCGCCAGCGGCAGTGGAGCAGGAGATTTGCCAGGTGGAGCGGGCCTACGCGCAGCAGCAGGCCCTGCCGATGGTGGTGGTGCTGCTGAAGGCCGTGCCGCAGATGCCCGCCGAACTGGCCGAGGCGGCGGTGGTCGATGCACGGGGCAAGAAGGGGTCGCAGGCCGCGCGCCTGCTGGAACTGGAAATGAAGGCGCGCGGCGTGTGGTGAGCGGGCGTCAATCGTCGCCGGGGGTC
>JAAUUD010000285.1 GCA_012031655.1 Anaerolineae bacterium
CACGCGGCTGCGGGCCTTTTGCTGGTCAACACCGACAGGGCGTTGCGACAGCCCAGTTCCAGGACGTCATGATCCCCAGAAGCGCGGCTGCCCCTTGGCGGTCTTGGGGGGAATCTCGAACAGCAGCCCCTCGCGCAGCGTCGTCTCGTAGCTGCGGTTGACACATTCCTTGGCCGCCATCACCGCCAGCGCCTCGGTGGGGCTGACGTAGCGCCGGATGTCGGCGTCAGTCAGCAGGCGGGGAGGCGCTAGCATCCGTCCTCAGCCTCGATGCAGTGATAAGGGATCACAAAGACCGGGCAGGTGGCGGCGCTGAGCACCTTCTGCGTCACGCTGCCGAACACCCACCGGCTGATGCCCGAGCGGCCATGTGTCGAGATGGTGATGGCATCCACGCCCAGCTCGTCTGCGGCTTCGAGGATGGCTTCGGCGGCGTTTTCTGCCTTGGAGTTAACGACAGTGGCAAACTGGCTGCCAGGGTAGCGCCCGGCCACATTTTGCAGGTAGACCTTGGCGTGGCCAATCATCTCTTCGGTCAGGCGGGCGTAGTCCAGCTTCACATCTTCCAGCAGGGCTTGTGGCAAATTCACGCTGGGGGAATACCCGGCCAGCCCGGGCAGGTTGACGTAAGTCATCAGCGTGATTTTTCCATCAGGCGCGATGATGTTCTGGGCGTACTTGATGGCGCATTCCGAAAATCCGGATTCATCCAGAGGGACGAGGACGTGATTCAACATCGCAGGATTCCTTTCCCAGGGCTAAACAACCACTCCATACATCTATTATCGAATGATTCCGCGCCAGTTTCCAGCGCCGTTCCTCCTCCTTTACTGGGCGAATCAGCAGGTGGGGCGGGCGGTTGAGTTGCTGGCGCCTGCGTCTCGCCCGCGCAGGCAAAAAAAAAGCCCCCACCAGACCTTCTGGCGGGGGGGGGACGAACAGGGGGAAAACAGCGCTGCTAGCGCCTGGCGGCTTCTTCCTGAGGGGCGCTTTGGGCCAGGCGGTCCAGGCTGGTGCGGCAGGCTTCGGCTTCGGCGGCTGGCAGGCGGTCCAGCAACACGCCCGAAAGATCGGTCTGGGTGGCCTGGTTCAGCAGCAGAACAGCCAGCGCGGCGCAATCCAGCACGTGTTGCACGGGGGCTTCGCCCAACCAGGCGGTGGTGGCCCAGGCACGTTGCAGCATCACCTGGCTACGGAAGAGCGGCTCGTGGCCCAGGTGCAGCTCAAAGAGGCGGTCGCGGCGTTGCCAGGCGTCGTCGCCCCCGGCTTCCGCAAAGACCAGGCTCATCTCGGTCATCAGGTCGTGCAGGGCATCGCGCAGGGTGCGTTGCGCGGGGGTTTCGGCCAGCTCCTGGGGCAGCAATTCGATCTCCCCAAGCGGTTGGCGGTTGTCGTTGTAGAAGGCTTCGAGCGTGGTGGGTTGGAAGGCAACTGCACGGGCTTCGCTGTCCATCAGGTAGTGGATGAAGTGATGCTCGCCCATGGCGTTGCTGCCCAGTTGGTGCCCATCCACATACAGCAGGGTCAGCGGGCCGGCGTGGCGGAAGTGCGAACCCAGGGTGCGGCGCGCCCAGTGGCCCGCCCCGCAGCGGTTTTCCAGGTCTTCTTGCATGTCTGCGGAGAGGACATCGTTGGCCACAAAGATGTGGATCACATCGCCACTGGGGAGGCGCAAGGCATAGGGGCCTGCCCCGCCGCGTTTGGGGCGCCCCGCCACCTGAGAGTCCCGCAGCACCGCAAAGGCAAACCCGGCCTCCAGCGTGCTTTGCAGGGTGGCGGCGTCCACGGCAAAGCCCGGCAAAAAAGAGGCCGCGTGGCTCCACCCCAAAGCGCCGCTTGATGGCCGTCTTGCCCCATTGCAGCAGGGTCAGGCGGTCGCGGCGAGAGAGCAAGGGCAAGGGCGACTGAAAGTAGGGCACGGCCAGCAGGTTGGTGGCGCGGTGCTGTTCCTGATAGCGCCGCACGGCATTCACCAGGCCACGCACCAAGTCCGGGTCGTTCTGGTTCAACCAGTCTAAATAATAGTCATTAATATCAAAATTGAGCACGCTAAAGTTATGGCTGAGCAGGTTGGGCCGATAGACCTGCTGCATCAGGCGTTCGTTCCAGTTGCGGAACGGAGCGGCGTTGGGTTCGGTCCCAACGCGGTTGGTCAAAATGTTGCCACGCGGCACGGCGTGGAAGTGGGCATGGATGCTGAGGGCGGGCATGGACTTCCCCCTATGTTAGCAATATTTATCGAGCGTTTGTGAAAGCTTTGTGAAGTCCTCCACTAAATACAGGTTAGAGGAAACAGGGGGAAATGGCAAACAAAATCTTGGTTAAGGAGGGGGGCCGTGGGGGAAGTTGTGGCGGGGTCGCACCGCGCCAGCAATTCTAGTATAGTAGGCCACATCATTTAGTTGGGCGAAGGTGAGGCTGCTGTGCAACCCCTTGCGGAAGTATTTGGTTTCCCAGTAGATAATGTGTCGGATGCCGCAAACCGACATCGAAAGAATCGCTTATGTCCATACAATAATCGTGTTCCGAACTGCACTAAAGATAAGGCGAATGAACCGTTAGGCGTCTGTAGTATTTTCGATACATCCGGCGAAATCGCGATCACGTGTCCCGTGCGCTTTCGCCAGGATTGGGTCATTGCTGAGAATGCTGCTAGCTTCTTTTTCCCCGACCATACCTGGACCTCTCTCAGCGAAGTGCGTCTGAATGACCGCGATGGTGTCTCGGCGGGGAATATTGATATTGTACTCGTGGCTTATGCTGCTGGCGGACACATCATTGATTTTGGAGCACTGGAGGTGCAAGCAGTCTATGTTTCGGGTAATGTGCGCCAGCCTTTTGAACGCTATCTGCGCGACACGCCTGCTTACCTTGCGGATGCCCAGCTGTCTAACACGACCTTGCGCCCACGGGCGGATTACCTTTCCTCTTCACGAAAGCGGTTGGTCCCCCAGTTGATTTACAAAGGGAGTATCCTGAAGGCATGGAACAAAAAACAGGCAGTTGCTTTGCATAAGAACTTCTTTGCAACTTTACCTTTACTTGAGCAGGTACCTGCAGAAGCAGCAGATATGGCTTGGCTTATCTATGATCTTCAGCGCGATCTGGAACACAATATATATCGCCTGACGCTGACTCAGATGGTGTATACCCAGTTTAAGCCAGCCCTTGACCAGATAACCACTCCGGTTCCGGGAGAAATGACCGAATTCTTGGGGCGGCTGCAGGGGAAGCTTGACGAAAAACGAGATGAAGAGAATACACCACCCGATGCTTTTTCGCTTGATCAGCTACTCTGAGGGAAGAACAATGCAACTGCCTTTGCCAGGTTTAGTCGATGAGTGTGTGCCGAATGTGGCTTCAGTCAAACACCGGAGCCCATTTCGCTACCCAGGCGGCAAAGACCTGGCTCGTGCCCAAAATTTTTGCCTGGTTGCATAGTTTACCATCAGCGCCAACGCTCTTTGTTGAACCGTTTGCGGGTGGCGCAATCGTTGGGCTAACCGTAGCTTTTGAAGGGTTGGCAGATCACGTCACGTTGGTGGAATTAGATGAGCAGGTTGGCGCGGTGTGGGAGTTACTAATCAATCAAAAAGGCGCGGAGTGGTTAGCCCAAAAAGTTAGCAACTTTATGCTCACTTCAGCAAGTGTGGATCAACTCCTTGAGATTCAGGACCCGGCGTTGCCTGACCTGGCTTTCCAGACCCTGATACGTAACCGTGTGAATCGGGGAGGAATTCTAGCTAAGGGAGCGGGGCGCGTAAAACAGGGTGAAAACGGGCGCGGGTTGCACTCACGATGGTATCCTCAGACACTGGCACGCCGACTTCGTGAGATTGACACCATACGTGATAAATTGACATTCATTCAGGGGGACGGGATGGATGTCATCCGGCAACACCAACATAAAGAAAGCACTATATTTTTTGTTGACCCGCCCTATATAGCTTCTGACAAGCAACCAGGCCGTCGTTTGTACACACATAGTGAAGTCGATCATGGGCATTTATTTGCCATGCTGAGTGCGAGCCGAGGAGAATTCTTGATTACCTATGCTGCATCAGAGCCCATCATCGAGTTAGCCAAAGCCCACGGCCTAGACTTTTTGGCGCTTCCAATGAAGAACACTCACCATGCGCGTTTAAGTGAGTTAATGATTGGGCGTGACCTAGCCTGGTTACGAAGATTGCGGGGTCGCACCGCGCCAGCATGACATTCCTCACTTGCCAGGCGCCGGGCAGGGGTGCTATCCTCAACCCTAATAGTTGAATGATGGCTCAAGTATTATGGCCGACGCTCTGCCCGAAAGCACCCTGGCCGCGATGGCCGCCCTTTTTAGCGCCGTAGCAGATGCCTCGCGCCTGCGCTTGCTGCTGCACCTGCGTGCTGGCGAGCACCGCAGCGGGGACCTGGCCGCCGCGCTGGAGATGACCCCTTCGGCCATCTCTCACCAGTTGCGCTGGCTGCGAGAGCACGGCATAGTGCAGGCACGCAAGGCAGGCCGCGAAGTGTACTATTGCCTCACGGACGATTGCATCCGCGATTTGCTTTCGACCGCGCTGGCCCACGTCCAAGGAGAACACGCCCCATGACCGAACTCATCATCACCGGGATGGATTGCGCCAACTGCGCGGCCAATCTGGAGAAAAACCTGGGCAAGCTGCCCGGTGTCCAGGCAGTGAGCGTCTCTTTTGCGACTGGCAAAATGCAGATCAACAGCAGCCTGGACGGTGCCGCCTTGCAGCAGGCCATCGAAAAGCTGGGTTATGGCGTGGCCCAGGGGCGCCGCCCGCCCCGGAACCCGGCGGCGTGTTGCGCGGTTGGTGGCGCTTTATGCTGGCGGAGAAGCAGCGGCGCGTGTTGCTGGTGGGGGCGCTGGCCCTGCTGGCCTCGTTGCTGACCGGACTGCTGGTCGTCTGGCCGG
>JAAUUD010000286.1 GCA_012031655.1 Anaerolineae bacterium
ACAGGCGGGAAGAAATCGGTGGTCATGATGAGGGCTTGCGTTTCATTGAGACGCATCACGGCGGCATCGTCGGGGCTTCTAGACCAACGAGGAGCGCCGGATAATCCGCTGGCGGGAAAAGCTGCCCCAGCGGTAGCAGAATCGCAGAAAGATCACCCGCGCCAAGCTTGGCCGCGCAGCCGGCAGCGCTGGCAAGGCTGGTGAGCTTTACCTGAGGTTAGGCTCATTGGTTTAACAGTCCCACTTTCATAAAGCAGTGCACGATTCGTACCATAGGCCAGGGGTCGCGGCAAGCTGCGGTAGAGCAGAATAGGACCAAAGTACTAGCGCGCGCCATGCCATCCGTTCAAGGGAGCATACTGCGGTAGTAGTGGCGCGTCATGCCTTCCAGAAAGTAGTCCACGGCCTGGCTGTGGGCAACAAAAAGCGTGTAGGCTTGCACGTCTTCCTCGGTGATGGCGCGGGTAAAGATGCTGCTCATGGGCCGGGCACACAGGGTGGCCAGGCCCTCGACTGCGCTGTGGGGCACAATCCCTAAGTCGGCGCAAGCGTCCATGAGCTGCACAAAGTTACGTGGGTTGGCGCTGCTGTGGCGGCTGATGACATGCAGCGCAACCTCGCTTACCCACCCCGAAGCTGTGCGCCAGGCGTAGCGCATCCGGCTACGCAGGTTAGAGTTCACGCGGAAGCTATCAAACGTGATGAGGCGCAGGTCGTGCGTGCTGTTAATCAGGTGGTGCAGCATGGCCAGGGTTTCGCCGACCCACAGCACATCCAGCCCAGAAACGCGATTCGGGGGTAGCGGGGGCAGGTTGTAGCGGCTCAGGTGCTCTTGAATGCGGTTTTCGGAAGCCTGGATGAAGGCGGTGTTGTTTTGCCAGGTGGCGCCCAGGTCTCGCTCAAACTTCTGGAGCAAAAAGTCTGGCGCGGCATAAATGCGGTAGCCATCCAGAATGCTCATCGCGATCTGGCGGTGAAAAATCGTCGGGGCAGAGCGTTCATAATCCAGGTCAATCTGGCCTTTATGGTCCCGGGTCAGGCGGCAGACGCGCACCTTCAGCGGGAGGCCGGTGGCCTGGCGCAGCCCTTTGTGCAGCAGGTCGTAGTGGCCGTAGGAGAGCAGGTCCTCTTGCCGGAAGAAGCGGTTGCGCGTGTTGCCAGGGTCCACATCCGCAATAAAGGTGACCTCCAGCAAGCTGTGCCAGAGCGGGCGGCCCTTCACGGGGGTCGCCTGTGAGGTAGGCCGCCAGCAGCAACGGGACATCCTGCCCAAGTTCGCGCAGGGTGCGGCGGGCGTTTCGGATCAGATCGCGGCGGTTTGGCGTGTTCATAACCCCATTGTAATGCATCTGATCACGGGCCCGCAGGGTACGATTGTCTTATTCTGGCGCAGGCTCGCCCAGGATGACGTTCCGCAACGTGAGCGAGACGCGGCGCCCACGTGGGGTGCGCTGGCCCTGGTGCAGGTCGGTGTGGCGGGCGTGGATGCCGTGCTGCCAGGCATAGCGAGCATCGCCCCGCATCACCAGCAGGCTACCCCTTTCCAGCCAGAGCGACCGGGTTTCCTGGCTGTGGCAGTGCGTGAAACGCATTTCGCAGGCAGAGCCGAGGCTCAGCGAAATGATACTTTCCCCGAAGCAGGGTTCGCAATCAACATGCGGCGCGATGCCCTGGCCCGGCAAGTATTCGTTAATGATGAGCTGGTCGGGGCACTGAGACGTATAGCCCGCCAGGTAGACGCGCTCGGCCAGGGGGCGCGCCCAGGCCGGCAAGCTGCCAAGATGCGCATCAGGCGCGATGCGGCGTGCACGGTAGTCATAGCGATAGCCGTAGTGTTGCACACGGCGCTTGAGGTCGGTCAACCAGGGCTGCAAATCGATGACTGCCAGCAGTTGTGCTTCGTATTCCAGCTCGGCAAAGTTCGGGATGTACTCCAGGCCTGCAATCATTTTGCCCTCCCACGCCAATTGATACCGAACATACCCCTTTATGTTAGCACAGGTGTTCGCGGCGGGTTGTCAAGACCTCTTGACGTCTGGAGGGCCGGGGGAACACTGCGAAAGTGCTCCCCACGCAACAGGCAGTGGCTAGCCCAGCAGGACTTGCACACTGGCGCGCTCTTCCACCAGTTCGGCTTCGGTTTTCTGGAGCTTGCCGCGTGCAAAGTCGCTCACGGAGAGGTCCGTCACCATCTCGACCTTGCCTTCGGCAGTGGTCCGCATCGGGAAGGAGTAGATCAGGTTGTCTTGAATGCCGTAGGGGTTGCCTTTCGCTGGGGGATGGCCACGCTGTACCAGTCATCACCGGGCGTTGGCGTGATGAGGCTGCGGATGGTATCCAGGCAGGCACTGGCAGCGCTGGCAGCGGAACTCTTGCCACGGGCGTCAATAATGGCCTTGCCGCGTTGCGCCACACGGGTCACGAACTCGCCCTGGAGCCAGGCTTCATCTGCGATGACCTGGGGCATCGGCTGGCCATTGATGCGTGCGTTTTCAAAATCCGGGTACATGGTGGGGCTGTGGTTGCCCCAGACCGCCATGTGTGTCACCGCAGAAGGGACGGTCCCAGTGCGGGCGGCCAGCATGGACTTGGCACGGTTTTCATCCAGGCGCGTCATGGCAAACCAGCGGTCGGCGGGGATGTCTGGCGCGTTGGCCTTAGCGACCAGCGCATTGGTGTTGCAGGGGTTGCCCACCACCACCACTCGCAGGTCGCTGGCGGCCACAGCATTGAGGGCCTGCCCCTGCGCCACGAAGATAGCGCCATTTTGCGAGAGCAAGTCGGCGCGTTCCATGCCAGGGCCGCGCGGCTTGCTGCCCACCAGCAACGCCCAATTGGCACGGTCAAAGGCTTTGCGGGCGTCTTCGGTGGCCTCAATGCCATAGAGCATCGGCTGGGCAGAGTCGTTTAACTCCATCACCACGCCTTCCAGGGCTTGCATGGCCTCTGGGACTTCTAAAATCTGCAAAATCACGGGTTGGTCGGGGCCAAAAACCTCGCCATTGCCCAGGCGAAACAACAGGCTGTAGCCAATCTGACCTGCGCCGCCAGTGACTGCGATGCGAATGGGGTCCTTCACGTGGGGTTCTCCTTAATACGGGCAGGAAGTCCACGCGGGCTTCCGCCTCCGGTTGTGCAGTAATTATCCTGCCCAGTGTACCCTGCTCAGCGGACCTTTCCCAGCCAGGGATGCCGGGCGCATCCGGTGAAGGGCCTGCAAAACCGGCTGCTTGCCAGTTTTCCCCTGGGCAAAGGCCCATCTGCCATCTAGGATATTGAGGTTCACCTGTACAAGCCTGGAGGCACGCCAGGCAAAGCGGGCCAGCAGAAAATGCAAGCAACCATCACGGGCTTGCTAGGTGATTTTTGCTACCAGGGTAAGATTAGGCGCTGGAGGGGCCAGGCCCACAATAAAGTGGACACCAGGAGAGAAAACCATGCTGGGGAACGAGCTATTGCAAAGTGCGCGGGTGCGTCTGGCGCCGATGGAAAAAGACGCTTTTTTGCAAATTGAAGAATGGCACACCAACGACCTGGAAACCATGCGCTACCTGCGGCGTGGTCTGGTGATGCCAGAGAGCCGCGCCGTCACCGAGCGGTGGTTCGAGAAGCTGAGCAAGCAAGAGGAAACCGCCTTCGTCTTTAGCATCCGCCTGCGCGCGGACGACAGCTTATTGGGGGGCTGTGGCTTGAAGGAGGTGATGTGGCAGGCGCGCCATGCCGAAGTCTGGATCACGCTGAGCCGCCCGGATTCACGCGGGCAGGGCTACGGCACCGAGGCGATGGAAATCCTGTTGCGCTATGCCTTCATGGAACTTAATTTAAACCGGGTGGGGCTGGTGGTGGCGGCCTATAACCAGCGTGCTCGCGCTTCTTATGAGAAATGCGGGTTTGTGCTGGAGGGCACCCTGCGCGAGAACATGTGGCGCGATGGCGAGTACCACGACTTGTACCTGATGGGCATCCTGCGGCGCGAGTGGGCCGTTCGGCAGCCCGACCCGGCTCAACAGGAGCGCTAATGGGGCGTCGAGGCTGGTCAGTTGAGGGTTGGGTGTGGCTGCTGCTAAGCCTGCTACCGGTGGCGCTGGCCGTGCAATATGTGCACGCCTACGGTCGCCAATCGCCCTATGCGGACCAATGGCACATCAGCGCGGAAATCGCCATTCAGGCACAGCAGGGGACGCTGCACGCGGCGGACCTCCTGGCCGAATATAATGGCCACCGCTATCTGTTCACACACAGCCTCACGGCGCTTAATGCGGCCTGGTTCGGCTGGAGCATCCCGCTGGAAACTTCCAGCAACCTGGCGCTGATGATCATCAATCTGGGGTTGCTGGCGGTTCTGCTATTTCAGCAGGCGCGGGAAGCGCTACCGCTGGCGCTGGCCCCTTTTGCGGCCCTGATTTTCTGGATTGTGCAGGATGCTAACCTGCTGGTCGGCTACCAGAATAGCTGGCATGTGGTGATCACCGGGTTGTTGCTGGCGTTGCTCATTGTGCAGGGTGGGGCGGTGGGCTGGCCGCGCTTGCTGGCAGCGGGAATTTGCGCAGCGCTGGCGACTTTCTCTTTTGGGAATGGCATCCTCATCTGGGGCGTGATGCTGCTGGTCCTGCTGGCGCGTGGCTATCGGAATCCAGCGCACTATGCGGTCTGGGTTCTGGCTGCGCTGGGCTGCCTGTGGTCCTACACCCGTGGCTCTTCCATCGGGGTGGCAGGCGAGGGCGGCGAGGGGCTGGGGAGCCTGCGCTTGCAACGCCTGGACCTGATGCTGGAGTTTGGCCTGGCCTTGCTGGGTAGCCCTTTCTCGGCGGATAGCCGCCGCGTGGCGGTGAGTGTGGCGCTGCTGGGGGTGGGGGCCTGGGTGGTCAACCTGCTTTTGCTCTGGCGCTGGCGGGCTGCGGTGGCCGGGGGGGCGGGGCAAGCT
>JAAUUD010000287.1 GCA_012031655.1 Anaerolineae bacterium
GCGCCGTTCTGGCTGTGAGTCCCTGTTCGCGCAGCGGATGGCAATCGTTTATCTGGCTATACCTCACGCAATCTACCGTGAGACGTTTGACGCGAAGCCGCAGGCGCAGCCGATCTGCCTTTGGGCTGCGCCTGCGGCGGAAAGCGCGCTGGACCTGGTGTTTGACTTTGGCGGCGGTGCCTCGCAAAGCGTGCAGGAGCGCAGCCAGCTGGCTTACAGTGGGCGGGTGCGCCTGGGCGAGGACCCCGCCCTGCTGCTGGAAGGCGCGCTGGCCTTCGAGAGCCTGGGCACCACGCCCGAAACCTATCAGGCAACTGCCGAAGTGCGCCTGGTGAACAGCGACCTGTATTTCAGGGCAGGCTCGAGGCAGAAGCGCAGAACCCGCCCAACCTGCCGCCGGGCTGGGTGGTGGTGGATGATCCGCTGGACTTCCCCGTGCTGGATAGCTGGGAGCTGGGACTGGTGCTGGACCAGGCGCTGCCCCCCACCGAGCGCCGCGACCGCCTCAATGCCCTGGTCACGATGCTGGAAAGCGGCGCCCACCGCATCGCGAGCACCCCGGGCGAGGTCGAGGGCACCACGCTCATCAGCCTGGCCGTGGAGGGGCGCGCCTTTGCGGAGTATCTGCGCGCCAACCCCGCCCTGAGCAGCGGAAACCCGCTCCTGCCGCAGTTGATCGCCGCCGCAGAGGCCGCCGAAAGCCCGCTGGCCTATCGCTTCTGGCTGGATGCAGCGGGACGTTTGCTGGGCCAGCAAAGCGCCAACACGCTTGTCCTGACCGATGTGCCGCTGCGGACGGTCTTTCCAGCCGCCCCGGAAAGCGCCACGCTCAGCGCCATGGCCAGCAGCACCCGCCAGGAAACCTACACCCCGCTGGAGGGCGATTTCGAGCCAATCGAGGTGCCTGCGCCGGGCTAGACATAACCTGCTATACTGGGGGCGTTGTGGCAGTGGCAACCAGGGGGTGGACCCGCGTGGCATATCGCACCCAATGGCTCATCCAACGGCAGGTCTTGCTCTTTGAACCCTTCGGCGTGGTGACGCCAGAGGATGTGCGCGCTTATAATGCGGAGCTTGGCGTTTTTATCGCCCAGGCAGAGGGCAAGCTGCATGTTGTGGCCGATACGCTACAGGTGGAACGCATCGAGGCGACGCTGGGGCAGGCCCGGCAGAACCTCATCCACCTTAACGACCCGCGCCTGGGGTGGTCACTTTTTGTGGTGCACAACCGCGTGGTGCGGATGATGGCGGGCCTGCTGATGCAATTTGTGCAGGGGCGGCACCGCATTTTTCAGGACCGCGCTGCCTGCCTGATTTTTTTGCAACAGGTCGAACCCACGCTCGATTGGGCAGCCCTAGGGTGAGGCCCTTGCCCCGGCCAGCCCTGCGCTCTGAGGTGCGGGGCTAGCCCGCCAGCGGCAGGGCAATCGTAAAGCGGGAGCCCTGCCCCACCTGGCTTTCCACCCCGATGTAGCCGCCGTGGGCCTCCACCACGCGCTGCGCAATGTACAGCCCCTGGCCCAGCCCGCGCGGTCAATCACGCGCCCCTCTGGCGAGCGCGCCTCGCCCCGGTAGAAGCGCTCAAAGATGCGCGACATGTCCTTGTGCGCAATGCCCACGCCGGTATCTTCCACATCCAGCAGCACGCGCCCCTGGCTGATGCGCCCCATCGCCAGCGTAATTTCGCCCCCTGGCAGGGTGTAGTTCACCGCGTTTTCCAGCAGGTGGCCCAGCGCCCAGCGCAGGCGGCGGTCATCCCCCTGGATGTGCAGGGCGCGCTGGTTAACCACCATCCCGTGGCTCTCCAGGCTGGCTTCGTGGAGGCGTCCTTCAAAGCCCTTGAGCACAGTAAAAGCCAGGTCATCCAGGCTGAGCGGGTCGCGCCGCACCTGGAAGTCCTCGCTGGTGAGTTCGGAGAGGTCCAGCAGTTCGACCACCATGCGGTCCAGGATGGCCACGTTGCGGTTGATGGCTTCCAGAAACGAGCGCTTGGGCGGCTTGCCATCTGGCAGGTTCAGCAGCACGTCGCTCATGCCCTTGATGGACGTGAGCGGGGTGCGTAGCTCGTGCGACATGCGCCCGATGAAGGAGTCCTTCAGACGGTCGTGCACCGAGGCTTCGGTGAGGTCGTTCAGGATCATCACCGTGCCCAGCAGCTCGCCCTGGCCCCGGATGGCAGCGATCTTCACGCCCACCATGCGGTCGTTAACCGGCACGCGCTGCGGCTTGCCGATGGGCGTCACCTGTTCGTCCGAGGCGGGCAGTTCTCGCGCCAGGCGGAACATCGCGCCCAGTTCGCTTTGCCAGAACTGGCGGGTGGTGCCCACCAGGCGGCGCGCGGCCTCGTTCATCAGGATGATGCGGCCCTCGGTGTTCTGCATGATGACGCCTTCGTCAATCTTGCCCAGGATGCCGCTCAGGCGGGCGATTTCGATGGTCTGCTCTCGGGTGCGTTCCTGAGCGCGCTCGGCAACGTCTCGTTGGCGGTAGTAGTCTTCGGGGTCCATGCGCACCTTGCGTTTGAACATATTGCTGTAAATCCGCGTGAATAGGTGCTCGGTGGCGCCGCCCAATTCTTCCAGCAGCCGCACCAACCCTTGGAACTCCCGTGCCTGGCGTTCGTGGTCGTCGTGCATGGCGGTGGATATCGGAGCGCCTAGCTGGACTTGGTGGCTTCTTCGTTTTTGGTTTTGCGTTCCGCCGCCACTTTGTCCAGCGTGCTGCGGAAGCGGTCAAAGTCCGGCAGGGGCTTAAAGATGATGTGATCCACCCCATCCCGGTTACGGAACTCGGCCTGTTGGCTTTCGGAAAGCTGAAAAGCGGTCATCAGGATGATGGGAATGTGCTTGAGCTTGTCAGACTCGCGGATGCGGCGGGCGATTTCGTTGCCGTTGGGGCCAGGCATGCGGATGTCCATCAGGGCCAGTTCGGGCAGGTTGCTGGTCTCTTCGCCATCATCAACCTTATCCAGATAATCAAATGCGTCATTGCCGTTGGAAAACTCCACGGCGGTGTGGCCCCAGACCTGGAACATCACCTTGACCACATTACGGATGTCTACTTCATCTTCTACTAGGAGCCAATATGCCATGACGACCTCTTAATCATCCCCTGCGCCGCAAGGAGCCGTGCGCTAATCTTAACCTTAAGCACCATTCCGCACAAATTATAGCAGGCTCGGGCGCAGAATTCGCGGGGTGTTTTGCCGGGCCAGGCCAGCCCCCCAAAAAAAAGGGCGCTCCGGGTTCGGGGCGCCCTTCCCAGCCACCAGCCAGGTCTATTCCATGCCTTCCGGCACCATCACGGGGTCGAAGGTCCCGCCATAGTTGCTGTAGAGCGTCAATTCTTCCGCCTCTTGCATCAGGCTAAACAGGGAGCCTTCCGGCACCTCGGCCACCAGCAGGCGCAGGTCGGCGTCGGCCAGGTCCAGCGTCAGGCCCAGCGCCACCCCGGCCAGCACGCCATCGGGGGTCAGCGCAAATTCGTACACAATCGGCTCTTCTTCCGTGGCCATGGCATCGACCATCGCCTGCACAAACTCCGCCGGAATTTCCTCTTCTTCCGAGCCTGTGACCTCGGCCAGCACGGCGGCATCCAGCACCAGGCGGATCACTACCACGGGGCTGCCATCTTCCAGCGAATCTTCATAGGTGGTGGCGCCCAGCGTGCCGATGCTGATGGCCTCCTGAATGCGCGCAAACTCTTCGGCGCGGGCTTCGCCGTCAAAGTTGTCCAGCAGGTCATCCAGGTCCAGTTCCTGGAATTCGGGGAAGGCTTCGGGGTCATCCACCTGCACCCAGCCATCCGAAAGCGGCAGCGCGTTGCCTTCGGAGGCGGCATAGCTGGCATTGACGTACAGCGTGCCGTTCACATAGCGCAATTCGTAGTCCATGGTGTAGCTGGCCTCGACCGTGCCATCCACTTCTTCGCTGTAGATCACCTGGCCGCTGTATTGCGCGCTGCCGGCCTCACCAAAGATGATGTAGCCATCGCGCAGCACTTCGCTGGAAGAAACCCGGTTGCTGACGGTCGGCCCCAGGTTGAGGGTCAGGTCCTGGGTCAGGATTTCGTAGCCAAACGCGCTGTAGCTCTCTGCCGCCAGATATTCGGTGATGGCCGCCTGGGCGCGCTCCACCAGGGCTTGTTCTTCTTCGCTCAGGCTGCCTTCCTGGGCCAAAACCCCCGGGACCAGCCCCACGGCCAGCAACAGGACGAGCATCAGAGAAAGGACGATCTTTTTCATCAGGTCTTTAGGCTCCTTGTGGTTGTTTATGGACTGAGCCGCGCCCGGCGCAACTCATCGCCCATTATAGGGGGGGCGTTCGCCGGGCAGCAACTCGGCCACCGGACCAGTCTGGCCATCCGCGCCGGGGCGCGCGTGTTAAAATCCTGACCATGCAAGCATGGACGGCGGTTTATACCTGGGCCACCTGGCAGGAATTCCTGAGCGCCGGGGGCAGCATCACGGGCTTTCCGGAACGGCGTTGGAGCACGGTGCAGCGCATCGTCCCCGGCGACCTGATCCTGGCCTATTTGCTGGGGATTTCGCGCTATGTGGGCGTGCTGGAGGTCGCGGGCGCGCCCTTCAAGGGCTACAAGCCCATCTGGAGTTCGCGCCTGTACCCCTGCCGGGTGCCAGTGCAGGTGCGCTTGGCGCTCTTGCCGGAATATGGCGTGCCCGTCAGCGCCCTGGGCGGCGATCTCTCCTACTTTCAGGACCCGCGCACCTGGGCAGTGCACTTCCGCACCGCGCCCATCGAAGAAACCGCGCCCGATGCCGAGGTCATCCTCAGCGCGCTGGAGGCCGCCGCCGAAGAACCGCTCTTCCGCGCCTACGACCCAGACCGCCTGGCCCTGGATGCGCTGGTCTACGAAACCGCCGCCGGGGTGTCACCGTGCCAGACCCGCCCG
>JAAUUD010000288.1 GCA_012031655.1 Anaerolineae bacterium
GGCGCTCCCGGTGCAGTTGAGCATGGATGTGCCCGTTCAATCCGAAATCCCCATTAGCTTGTTGGTAGATGTGCGTATTCCGCTGCAAGAAACCGAGCTACACCAGCCTTTTGTGAACCTGCGAGATCTGTTGGAGCCTTTTGTGCGTTCGCTGGATAACCTGCCGCAGGACTGGGAACAGGTGCCGGACTTTTCTGTGGATGCAGCCCAGGGCGATGTCGATTTACTGGGCGAGACTGAAGGTAGCCGTAACCCCTGGGACCCGGTCTTGGAAGGGGTGCGCCCGGCCTCTGAAGATGCGCCGGGCTCCCCGGAAGTGCAACAACCCGAAGCCACCGAACCCGTTATCCTGGAAGCCGCCCCGCAAGAGGGCGCGCCCGGCACTGGCGGCGCAGTTCAGGAGCAGCCTGCCTCGCCGCCCAGCGCCACCCCAACGCTGCTCCCCTTGCCACCCAGGACCCGAACCTGATCCTGACGCCAACCGCGACTACGGTTCCGCTGAATGTGCCCCCGGTGGGCAACCCTAAGGCCGATGTCTACGCCGCCTGAAACACCCGCCGCCCCGCCTGTTCTGGATTATGATGACCGGGGCGGCGCAACCTACCGCCAGGACTTCTGGGAAGGCCAGGGCCGCGATTACGAAGACCATGCCGAACGGGTTGCCCTCCGCCGCTTGTTGCACCCAACCCACGGCCAGCGCCTGTTGGAGCTTGGCGCGGGGTTTGGCCGCCTGTCACCCTTTTACACGGGTTATCAACAGGTGATCCTGGTGGATTATGCGCGCTCGCAATTGAGCGAGGCGCGCCAAACACTGGGCGACGCAGGCTACCTTTACGTGGCAGCGGATATTTACCGCCTACCGATTGCTGAAGGCACGTGCGATGCAGCGGTGATGGTCCGTGTTTTGCACCATTTTGCAGATGTCCCGGCGGCGCTGGCCCAAATCCGCGCGACGCTGGCGCCGGGCGCTGTCTTTATTCTGGAGTTTGCCAACAAGCGCAACCTGAAAGCCATGCTGCGCTACGCACTGGGCCGCCAGGCCTGGAGCCCATACGAAGAAGCCCCGGTCGAGTTCGTGAAGCTGAACTTCGACTTTCATCCACGCTACATCGCGGCAGCGCTAAGCGCGGTGGGCTTCCGCACCACGCAACGCTTGCCGGTCTCGTTTTGCGGTTGGGGCTGCTCAAGCGAACCCTGCCGACCGCCTGGTTGGTGGGGCTGGATGCGTTGTTACAGCGTTCTGGTTGGCTAACCGCACCCAGCATCTTTACCCGCAACGAGGTGCCAGGCCAGCGCCCGGCCACGCTACCGCAGGGGGTTTTTAAGTGCCCACAGTGCAGTAGCGCGGCGCTGGCCGAGGCAGATGATCGCGTGGCCTGCGCCGGGTGTGGGGCTCAGTACGGCATCGCGGATGGGATATACGACTTCCGCGCCCCCTTGCCGGCATGAGCCGTGTTATCCTGCTGACTGGCGCGTCCTCCGGCATTGGGGCAGCCCTGGCCAGGCACCTGAGCGCTCAGGGAGAGCGGGTAGCCCTGGCCGCCCGGCGCGCAGACCTGCTCCAGGCTGTGGCCGCGGAATGCCCTGCGGAAACGCTGGTGCTGCCAATGGATGTTACCGACCCGCAAGCCTGCGCGCACGCTGTGCAGCAGACGGTGGCGCACTTTGGCCGCCTGGATTGCCTGGTCAACAACGCCGGGATTTCGATGCGTTCTCCGGTTGAGCAAGTCAGTGATCTGAGCATTTTTTGCCCGCCTGATGGAGGTAAATTATCTGGGGGTAGTTTATTGCACACACGCCGCGTTGCCGCATCTGCGGGCGGCCCAGGGGCAGGTGGTGGCCATTTCCAGCCTGGCTGGGCTGGTCGGAGTGCCCTTCCGCAGCGGTTATGCCGCCAGCAAGCACGCCCTGCACGGCTTCTTTAATACCCTCCGCCAGGAATTACACGGGAGCGGCGTGGCTGTGACCCTCATCTGCCCGGGGTTTGTGGCCACAGACCGTGCCAGTGCCCTGGATGCGCGTGCCAGGCTCAGGGGCAGCGCACGGGCGACCAACGCCGGGGCGAAATGCCGCTGGACGTTGCGGTAGAGGCCATCGCACAGGCCATTCGCAGCCGCCGACGCGAGGTGTTGCTGGGCAAGCGTGCTAAGTTCTTAAGGATTGGCACGCTGCTGTTGCCGGGCTGGGTGGATCAACTGGCGCGGCGCAGCGTAGGATGGAAGGACCCTGCATGACCCCGCAAGCACGCTGGCAAACCTGGCAAGCGCGTTTCCCCTGGCTGCGCTGGTGGGAAACCACCCTGACCGCAACCGGCCCGCTGAGCCTGATCGCGGTTTTTTTCCTCCTTCCGGCTTTCTGGCCCGGGTTGGGGGAAGGCCAACCGGCCCAACAACTGGCTGACCCCGAAGGCGCCTTTATTACGGTAGATGGCGTTGAACTCTACTACATCCATAGTGCGGTGCCGGGGGCGACTCCGGTCGTTTTTGTGCATGGCTTTGGCGGCTCGACTGTAGACTGGGAGCACATCCTGCCCAGGGT
Source organism: Anaerolineae bacterium (assembly GCA_012031655.1). Taxonomy (GTDB): domain Bacteria; phylum Chloroflexota; class Anaerolineae; order Aggregatilineales; family J027; genus JAAUUD01. The sequence goes on from JAAUUD010000288.1 coordinate 2,539, forward strand.
GGCGGCGGCGGGCTACGATGCCTACGCACTGGACCTGCCTGGCTTCGGCCTCTCAGAAAAAGGACTGGACCTGAACCTGGGGCACCCAGCCCAGGCCGACTCCATTGCTGCCTGGATGGCTGCGCTTGAGTTGGACGCGGCGCATATTGTGGGGCATTCGATGGGGGGCAGCATCGCGCTCCACCTGGCCCAACGTCACCCAGAGCGTGTGCATAGCCTGGGGCTGGTGGCGCCTTCGCTGGTGGGCGCAGAAACGGCTGGCCTGCCCGAAGCCCTCACCGAAAGCGAACTCATCCAGCGCTGGACGGAATTGCTGCTGGCCTGGGTGCTGCCTGCCTCAGCAGAAATCCAACTGCGCAGCGCCGCCTATCGCGACGAAGCCATTACTGAAGAACTGGTGGAGGATTACCGCCGCGTGTTTGAAACCGAAGGCTGGGAGCTTTCGTTGCTCGCGGTGGGGCGGGATGCAGGCCAAAACGTGCTTGAAGCCCCCCTGAGCAGCATCACCGCACCGGTTGCCCTGCTCTGGGGCGCGGAAGATGGCTGGGTGCCGCCCTCTGAGGGCGACCGCTTGCAGGCGGCCCTGCCGAATGCTGAGCGCATCACTTTTGAGGAAGTGGGGCACCTGCCCATGCACGAAATCCCGACGGAGTTCACACAAGCGTTGTTGACGTTCTGGGCCAGCCTGGACTAAGCCTGCAAGTGCAGGCCATAAATCGGCAGGTCGAGTTCATCTCGCGTAAAGCCGAGGCGCTCGTAGAGGCGGCGCGAGGCCACGTTGCTGAGCTGCGTATTCACAGTGATAAATTCGACATTGGCGTTGCGGGCTTGCTGCACCAGATGGCCAACCAGGCAAGCCCCCACCCCTTGCCCCTGCCACTCAGGGAGCGTAGCCAAGCGCGAAAGGTGCATGGAGGTCGCATACCCCATGCTGAGCTGGTAGCCAACCAGGTGCCTTCCGGCCACAGCCACTGTATAGCCGCTGGCGCGTTGCCCGGCTTCGCGCAACTCGCTAGAGCGCATCTGCCAGATCGGGGCAAAGGCCGCGTGATCAATGCCCAGCACGCGTTGGTGTTCGCCCCAGCGCACATGCCGCACGCGCACCTGCTGGCCAGGCGGTGGCAGGGTGGCATGCTGGAGGTCCAGCGTCAGGTTGATCACCGTATCCTGATGGCGAAAGCCAAGTTGTTGGAGCAGCGGCTCTATCCAGGCGCGCGTCACCAGGGCGCTCGCTAGCTGGACCTGCGGGCGCAGATGGGTTTGGGCGGCTTCCCAAAGGGCGCGCATGGCCGCCTGTTGCTGATCCAGCGGCAGGGCCAGCAAGCGTAGCCAGGTGGTGCCCTCATGTGGCGGCGAGAAAGCCATCAGCCCTTCCAGGTGGTGGTTTTCCCAGGCCAGCAACACCAGGTTAGATGGATCATTGATCCACTTGCTCATTGGCTCCCAATCCAGGTGAGTGTGTTGCAGCGGATGCCGGGCGACAAAGTGCAACAGCCGCTGTCGATCTTGCCGGTGGAAGGTCGTGATGTCCATCAGGGGGTGGCAACGTCAGGCACCGCGCACCGCCCAGCGCTGAGGTCACAGGTGGCCAGGGTGCGCCCGTTCTGCACAACCTGGAAGGCCCCCCCGCTACCCACCCACACAAAACCATTGTTGTTGTTATATTCCAGGGCTTGTGTATCCGAAAGGCAGGTCGGCGGATAAACCACCAGGTTTCGGTCTGTGGTGACCGCCGAGCACATGCCCACGGCCCAGGTGCTTAGCCGAGTGGCGCCAAAATCTGCCAGGCCAAAGTTGCGCCCATCGCGCTGCAACACCATCCCTCGCAAGTCCAGCGGTGTGCTGCCCGCATTTTGGACCACCAGCAGGTCCCCGGACCAGCTGAGTTCCAGCCCCTCGCCCGTACCTGCGACCGGTGGCGGGGCTGCTGGGGCAGTGGTTGCGGTGGGGGCGGGGTCTGTGGAGGCAGCGGGTGCCAGGCTACTGGCCTCGGTTACCTGCCCACCAGAAGCCTGCTCCGAAGCCTCCTCAGAGGGGCTATCATCATCAGAATCATCGCCACCGCCGCCACTGAGCAGCGCCAGAGCACCGCCACCCAGCGCCAGGAACAGCACCAGCACGCCCCCGGAACAGATCGACGAAAAAGGGCTCGATCCGCGCGAAGTTCCGCTCCCCGATCGCCCAGCCGATGAAGAGGCCGCCGCCGAGCGCGCTCGACTTCGAGTATGTGGTGACTGCCGCCCGCAGCGCGTCCTCGCTGAGCGCGTAGCGCGCGTAGATCTCGACCCCGTTCTCCGCACGCCGAACGAGAACCTCGATGCGCTCCGGGATCGGACGTCGCGCCTACGTCGCGAAGGTGAGCGCTCGCTGGCG
>JAAUUD010000289.1 GCA_012031655.1 Anaerolineae bacterium
CAGGCCATAACTGGAAGGCAGATGAAGCTGAAGGAGCTGGGCGTTCTCGCTGAGCAGGAGCATGGCGCCGCTGGCATTGAGCACCTGAGCGCTTCGGCCAGGGCACGCTGAAGGGTGTCTTCCAGGCTGGTTGCCCCGGCCACCAACACCGCGATGCGTTGCAGGGCCTGGCTTTCGCGCAGGCGTTGGTGCATGTCTTCCAGCAGTTGGGCGTTGCGCAGCACCGCGGAAACATGGCTGCCAATGGCCATCAAGAGGCGCGCATCCTGGTCCGAAAATTCACCAGGTTTATCCAGCAGGATGAACACGCCCAGCGGAGAACTCTGGTTGCGCAGGGGCAGCACCAGGGCGTTTTCTGCCTGGATTTCTTGCAATGTAGGCTGAAGGTCGGCGGGGAAGTCGCCACGGCTGTTGAAGAAGACCGGGTCTTGGCCTTCGAAGACCTGGACCAGCAGGTGGTCGCGTCGGCTAAGGTGCACGGCCCGGTCGCGCAAGTGGCTATCCAGGCCAAAGCCGCCGCTGCCGCTGCGATACTTCAGGTTATTTTCGGTGGGGTCGTGCAGCAGCAGCGTCCCAGCGCGCACGCCCAGCAACTTTTGCGTCAGTTGCAGGATGGTCTGCAAGACCTGGTCCACCGGCAGCGTGGAGGCAGCCACCGCCGCAATTTCCTGATGGGTCAACAGGATGCGGTCTGCTTCGCTGAGGCGGCGGGCCAATGTCTCGGCCTCGGTTTCGGCTTGCCAACCGGGTTCCAGCAGGGCGCCCAGGCTTGCGAGCAGGGCGGTTTGCGCTTCTGGGATGGCGGGGGTAATCCACAAGAGCCCCTCCGAGAGCGGCAGCGCCGTGCCAAGGTCCGGCAGGCTGGCAAGCTGGCCGCTCTGCTGGGCTTGGTGGAGGAGGGCCACCTCGCCTGCAGGCAGCGCCGGATCAGAAGGCGGGCTGGAGAGCCAGCGCACTTGCCTTCCGGGGAACAGCAGCATGACATGGTGAGTCAGTTGAGTGATCCGGGCTGAAGTTGGCATGGTCTATCTCGTCGTTGGTTGGCAGCCTGTGTGGCGCAATTGCCGCAGCGTTCCTCCCAATTATAACCGCGAGTGGCCCTTGCTGGGAAACCCGCTCAATCCAACCAGGGGCTACATCTGGGGCACTTTTTCGCCCCGGCTGGCCAGCGCCACCGTTTGAGCGATCCGTTTGGTACGGGTGGCGGGCGTCCGGGCCAGCTTGATCCAGCGGAGCACGTTGCGGCGGTAGGAGGGGGCGGCAGTGCTGAAGCTCTGCCAGGCAGCGGGCCGGGCTTGCAGGGCAGCCTGCAAATCGTCTGGTATTTGCAGGGCATCAACATCGTCCATGGAGTTCCACAGCCCGGCTTGCTTGGCGGCCTCGATGGCTGCCAGGCCTGCTGGGTGCATGCGCCCGGCTGCTTGCAGGCGTTCTGCGCGTTCTTTGTAGCTCCTGGCCCAATGCCGCGTTTTGCGCGGCGAGATCATCTGCATGGTGCGGTCTTCAGCCAGCTTGCGGCGGATACCGTCAATCCAGCCGAAGCACAGCAGCTCATCCAACACATCGCTCGTGGAAACGTAGGCGGCGCCTGTGTGTTTTTTGTAGGTCACCACCCAGGCACTTTCGGTTTGGGTGTGGTTGGCTTCTAGCCAGGCACGCAACTGTGCCGCAGAAGTGACTTCTACCTGTGCGAAATTTTCTGTTCGGATCATGGCAAGCTCCGCTAAGGCGGGGGCGTTTCCCAGAGCTTAGCACACAAGGAAGGCGGGGGTTGTGGTGGCGGCGAAGCGGGCTGGGTGCGGGCCTTTCAGGCTCCGACTTTTCAGTTGACCCCGAAAAGGTTATAGTTGAGCGATAAACATGCGGTGCGTTGCCCAGGGTACCATCCGGCAGTTTGGTGTGCTCAAGGCCCGCCTGAGCGCATACCAGAGTGGAGAAATCAACCCCATGACAAAGCGAATCCTGGTGGTCGAGGATAATCCAGACAATCGCATTCTGATCACGGATGTGCTGACCTCGCTGAATTACGAAGTGTTGGTGGCCATTGATGGTGAAGATGGTGTGCGTAAAGCGGGAGAGGCCGTGCCAGACCTGATCTTGATGGACCTCTCGCTGCCCCTGATGGACGGTTGGACGGCCACGGGGCACATCAAGGGCAACCCAGCCCTGCAGCACATCCCGATTATTGCGCTGACCGCCCATGCTATGGTCGGGGACCGTGAACGCGCTCTGGAAGCAGGCTGCGATGACTACGTCTCCAAGCCCATCGACCTGCGCGAACTTGCCGGTAAATTAGCCCAGTTCCTTGAGTGAGCCGTGAAAGTGCTGATTGCGGAAGATAACGTAGATAGCCGCGAACTGCTCAACGAAATCCTGGAAACCCTGGGCGTTGAGGTGGTGGTGGCGATTGATGGCGTCTTTGCGCTGGAGAAAGCGCGCCAGGAAATGCCAGATTTGATGATCCTGGACGTGGATATGCCGCGCAAAAACGGTTTTGAGGTGGTCGAAATCCTCAAAAGCGACCCCCTGACCGCCTCGATCCCGGTCATCATGCTCACCGCCCAGAGCGATGTCGAAAGCCGCGTTAAGGGGTTGGGGCTGGGCGCAGATGACTACCTGACCAAACCCTTTAACCCGCGAGAGCTGATCGCCCGCGTCAACACACGGATGCGCGCCAAGGCCGAAACAGACGACCTGCGCGAGCAACGCAAGATCATTGAGCGCACCTTCTCGCGCTATGTGGCCCGCGAGATCATCGAAGTGATGCTGGCCGACCCAACCCGGGTGGCCCTGGGGGGGCAGATGCGCCCGGTGACGGTCTTGTTCGCAGACCTGGAAGGCTTCACCAGCCTCTCAGAATTTCAGGACCCGACCGTGGTGCTGAATATTTTGAACCGGTATCATGGGTTGATGGTTTCCTTTATTAAGAGCAATGGGGGCACCGTGGACAAGTTCCTGGGGGATGGCCTGATGGCCCTGTTTAACGCGCCCATCGACCAGCCCGACCATGTTTATTTTGCGGTGAAGGCCGCGACAGAAATGCGCGACGCGCTGGACACCTTCCACGAGCACGAAAGCCCAAACCTGCGCCTGGGCATCAATTTTGGCATTAACACCGGGCTGGCGCTGGTGGGCAACGTGGGCGCAGAAGACCTGATGGACTATACAGCGGTGGGCGATACGGTCAACCTGGCGGCTCGCCTGCAAAGCCTCAGCAAAAATAGCCAGATCACCATTTCGGAGGCTGTTTACCGCGCCCTGGAAGGCCGCCTGGAGGCTGATTGGGTAGGGCCGGTCCAGGTCAAAGGCCGCGAAGAACCCGTGGTGATTTATCATGTGAATCGGTTACGATGACCAAACTCCTGTTAATCTGCGAACGCCCCCACCCACCGCTTTTTACGCAGTTGCCCCTCGCGCTGGCCAGTCGCTTGGTGACCGTGCCAGGTGCAGACGCTGCCCTGCCTTTGCTGCGCGAGCATTTGGTGAGCGCGGTGGTGGTGGATTTGCCGCTGGAACCCGCCCTGGCCGCCCTGGCCCTGCTACGGCCCGAAACCACCATGCGGCATATTGCTTTGCTGGTGGCCACTCCGCCCCACGCCGAGGCGCGCAAGCCGCGTTGCGCGCCGGTGCAGATGAGTTCCTCTCTCAACCCCTGGACCCAATCGAATTTCAGGTGCGGTTGCGCTCTGCCACGGACCAGCGTGCCTGGGGCGAGATGGCGGAAATCCTGCTGCACGACCTCAAAAGCCCGCTTTCGACCATCATCACCACGGGCGAAATCCTGCGCGATGTCGCCCGAACAGACTTCCCCGAGTGGCTAACGATGATCCGCAACATGATGACCGCCGCCCGGCGAGAGGTCGCGTTGCTGGAGGATATGTCTGACTTCATGTTGCTGCGGGTGGATAGCTTTCCGCTGAACCTGGAACGGGTGCCCGTGGCAGAGGTGATCAACCGCCTGGCCGAGCAGGTTGAGGACGTGCTGGCCAACAAGGAAATCCGCCTGGAGAAGGAAGTTGCGCCCAATCTGGCCATGATCCTGGCGGATAGCCGCCTGGTTACGCGCGTGCTCATCACGCTGGTGGATGTGTCGTTGCGCTTTTGCCTGCGCGGGAGTACCTTGCGCATCCTGGCCCATCAACAGGGCGACCGCGTGGTCATTCAGCTCAGCGACAATGGGCGGCCCATCATGCAGGATTACAGCGATATCCTCTGGCAACTGAGCGACCAGATGCGCGCTCGCCAGGCGGGCAGCCGTTCTACGGTGGCCATGGGCTTGCCGTTTGTGTGGGAGGCAGTGCGGGCCATGGGCGGCGAAATTGAGGCGATCTCCACCCCGGAGTGGACGACGGTGACGCTGGTCTTTCTGGTGGCACCCCCAACAGGCCACTAAGCCTGGCTGAGAGGCCCCAACCCGGAAAAACATTTCATGGAATTAAAGTGAGCGAAAGGGCTTGACATGATGGAAGCAACATGGGCTTCCGCAACCAACCTGTTTCAACTTTCTGAAGAACATGCCATGCTCCAGGCCGCCACCCGCGACTTTGCCCGGCGGGAGATTCTGCCGATTGCTGCCGAACACGACCGCAGCGGCGAGTTCCCCGTGCGCACCATCCAGCAGATACGAGACGCGGGTTGCCGTCCGGGTATCGCCATTGACCCGGGCATGAGCCTGGAGACGGTAAAGCACCTGCTGCCTTTGGTGGAGGTGGCTTGTGTAATGACCGTAAACCCCGGCTACGCAGGCCAAAAGCTCATCCCTTTTTGCATAGATAAGATGGCCGAGCTGAGCCAATGGAAAAGGAGCACTATCCCCATTTGCTCATTGAAGTAGATGGCAATGTGAGTTGGGATAATATTCCTCCCATGATCCAGGCTGGTGCCGATGT
>JAAUUD010000290.1 GCA_012031655.1 Anaerolineae bacterium
CTCTAGCCGGTTACGGCGATGGCGGGCGCTGGGGCTGATGCTCTCTATTTCGCGCCAATCGCCGCCGCCAACCCACGCCGGACCGTCCGCGCCACAGCCTGTTGATCCCACGCCCGCGTGCGCCGCAGCATCCGCGTGCGTCCACGGTTTTCCAGCAAACCACACAATCAGGAGGAGAACCGCGTGAAGCTGTTGGTCTCGGCGGGCGGCACGGGCGGGGGCATATATCCCGCATTAGCCGTCGTCGCCACCCTTCGGACGATTGAACCCGACGCTTTTTTGCATTTTGTGGGCAGCCAGGATGGGCTGGAAAACGACCTCATCCACGCTGCCCAGGTGCGCTTTAACCGCTACGACCGGGTGCAGGCCGGGCCGCTCCATGGGGTAAGCCCGCTTCGCGCCGCCAGCAGCCTGCTCAAGCTGATGGTGGGCACGCTGCAAGCGCTGCAACTCTTTGCCCGCCAGCGGCCCGATGCGGTTTTCCTGACGGGGGGCTGGGTGGGCTTGCCGGTGGCGCTGGCGGCGCAGGTCTACCGGGTGCCGGTGGCGATCTTCGTGCCCGATATTGAACCTGGGCTGACGCTTAAGGTCCTGGGGCGCTTTGCCCGGCTCATCACGGCCACCACCGCAGATACGCAAGCGTTCTTCCCCAACAAACCAGTGCTGGAAACCGGCTACCCCTTGCGGCCCGAACTGATGCGCGCCACGCGCGAAGAAGGGCAAGCGGCCTTTGCCCTGGACCCAGAGCTGCCAACCCTGCTGGTTTTTGGGGGGAGCCGGGGTGCGCGCAGCATCAACCAGGCGGTCTGGCCAGCGTGGGGGACCTGCTGGCGGAAGACGCGGTGCAGGTGGTGCATGTTTCGGGCGAGCTGGATTGGGAAACGGTGCAGGCCGGGCACGCCAGCCTGCCGCCCGATTTGCAGGTGCGCTACCACATCTACCCCTACCTGCACAACATGGGCGCCGCCCTGGCTGCGGCGGACCTGGTGCTGTGCCGCGCTGGGGCGGCCACCCTGGGCGAGCTACCGTATTTTCACCTACCGGCCATCCTGGTGCCCTATCCGCATGCCTGGCGCTATCAGAAGGTCAATGCAGAGTGGCTGACCTCCCGTGGGGCAGCGCTGACCCTGGCGGACGAGGCGCTGGGGAGCGAACTGCTGCCGACCCTGCACGCGTTGTTGCAAGACCCGGCCCAGCGCGAGGCCCTGCAAAATGCTGCGGCGGAGCTGGCACGATCTGATGGCGCGGAGAATATCGCAAAAGCGCTGCTTGCGTTATAATGGCCAGCGTTCAGCGTAGTGCAGGGACGCAAGATGATTCAATTAGCAACAGTGCTTTACCTGGGGGTCTTTACGTTTGGCGTCATCGGCTATCTACGCGGGTTCGATAAAGAATTGGTCGCCCTTTCGGGTGTGGTGCTGGCCCTGTTTGTGCTGGTGCAATTCCAGGGCTTTTTGTGAACCTCGCGGATGGTTCTGGCAACCCCGGCCAAACGCTCTACTACCTGCAAGCCGCCATCATCATCACGGTGACTTTTTTGCCTACCAGACCCCGCCGGAAAAGTTCGCCAACATCGCCCAGCGCAAAGGGGGACGCGATAAATTTCAGACCCAATTGTTGGGCGCGGTGACCGGGGGCTTTAACGGCTATCTTGTGATTGGCTCGCTGTGGTACTTTATGCACGTGCTGGGGTATCCCTTTAGCACCGTGCTGGCCCCGGCCCCCGGCAGCGCAAGCGCGGGCCTGGTGGAAAGCCTGCCGCTGAGCTGGTTGCTGGATGGCAATTTGCTGACCCTGCTGGTCGTGGGGTTGTTCTTGTTCATCCTGATTGCCATCATCTGACGAGCTACCCCCGCCCATGATGGAATTGACGCTCTTCCTGCAAATTTGTATGGGGTTCTTTGGGATCATCGGCTTTTTGCATGGGGTCTACCGCGAGTTTGTGGCCACCCTGGGCATTGTGCTGGGGTTGTGGCTCATCACCGAATTTGACTGGGTGCTGAACGTGGTGCTGAACGTACATGACCCAGGCCTGAATTTTGCTTTTTCGGCCCTGTTGTTGATCATCTTCGTGTTTTTTGCCTATCAGCAAGCACCCACGACCTTTGTCCCCAGTCGCTACCGCAAGGGGCGCGGCATCCGCCTGCCAGAGTATAAGGGCTGGCAAATGCGGCTGATGGGCGCTGTTCTGGGGGCCTTTAACGGCTATCTGGTGGTCGGCTCGCTGTGGTATTTTATGGATCAGTTCGAATATCCGCTGTCGTCGCTTTTTATGATGCCGGTGTCTGGCTCCAACAGCGCGGAGTTTGTGAATAACCTGCCGCTGGTCTGGTTGCAGCAAAACAACCTGCTTCTGGCTATTATCATCGCTATCGTTGTGCTCGTCATCGTCTTTCGTTGAGGCCTATGGACCTGGTTCTTCTGCCTGGGCAACACATTCATATCGTGGGCATCGGGGGCTTTGGCATGTCTGCCATTGCCCGCATCTTGCTGGAAAGCGGCTACACCATCTCTGGCTCGGACCAGCACCCGAGCGCGCTGGCGCAAGCGCTGGCCCAGGATGGCGCACAGGTGTTCGTGGGCCACGCCGGGGAAAACATCAGCGGCGCGGAGGTGGTGCTGTACTCCTCCGCTGTGCAGTCTGATAACCCTGAACTTCAGGCGGCACGGGCGGCCAAGGTCCCTGTTTATAACCGCCGCGAGTTTCTTCCGGCGTTGCTGGAGGGCCAGCAAACCATTGCTATCGCCGGGACGCATGGCAAAACCACGACCACCGCGTTGTTGATCCATGTGATGCGCGAAGCCGGGCTGGACCCCAGCTACATCGTGGGTGGCGTGATGAAGAACACTGGCCGCAACGCCGGGGCGGGCAAGGGCGAATATTTCGTCATCGAAGCGGACGAGTATGACAACATGTTTCTGGGGCTGTCGCCCAGCATCGCGTTGCTGAACAACGTAGAGTGGGATCACCCGGATTTCTTCCCCGAACCGGCGGACCTGCTGCGCGCCTTTGCGCAATATGTGGGTCGCCTGGCGCCCGATGGGGTGCTGGTGGCCAACATGGATGACGACGTGGTGCAGGCCATCGCGGGGGCGCGCCGGGAGCGCCTGTTGCCGGTACAGTTCTATGGCATCGAGAACAACAGCGCCGATTGGTGGGCGATTGACCTGGAAGCGGTGCACGGGGGAATGCGCTTTGTGGTGTGCCAGGGCGCCGGGACGCAGGGCGTGATCGGCCCCGCGCAGTTGAGCATCCCGGGGCGGCATAACGTCCAGAACGCGCTAGGCGCGCTGGCGATTGCGCGCCACCTGGGCATCCCTTTTCCTGAGATCGCCCGCGCCTTCCAGAGCTTCGCCGGGACCGGGCGCCGCTCCGAAGTGATGGGCGAGGCAGGCGGCGTGCGCGTCATCAACGATTACGCCCATCATCCGACCGCCATCCGCGTGACGCTGAAGACCTGGCGCGATCAACCGGGCCTGAGGCACCTCTGGGCCGTTTGGCAACCCCACACCTACAGCCGCATCCGCGCCCTGGGCGAGAGCTTTCTGGAGTCTTTTTCCGCAGCCGACCATGTGCTGATCACCGATATTTACGCCGCCCGCGAAGCCCCGCAACCGGACATCAATGCCAAGGGGCTGGCGCGGGCCATGAAGCACGCCGACGCCCGTTATAGCGGCGACCTCTTCGAAACCGCGCAATTGCTGGCCACCGAGGTGCAACCGGGCGATGTTGTGGTGCTGCTTTCTGCCGGAGATGCGCCGCGCATCGGCCAGGCTTTGCTGGATGTGCTGAACAAACGATGACCGACTTCCACGCCTTACAAGCGCGCTTTGGGGATGACTTCGCCGTTGATGAACCGCTCAGCCGCTACACCGTGGCACAGCTGGGCGGGCCAGCCAGCGCCCTGGTGCGTGTTCGCCACCTGGCCGACCTCCAATGGGCGGTGCGCTGGGCCCATCATCAGGGGCTGGCCTGGCGCATGCTGGGGGGTGGCGCGAATGTGCTGGTTTCGGATGAAGGCTTTCGCGGCCTGGTGATCATCAACAAAGCCAATCAGGTGATTTTTGATCCACAGAAGCCCGGGATCGTCACAGCCGAAAGCGGCGCGAACCTCTCTACCCTGGTCCGGCGCTGTATGGCCAAGGGCCTCAAGGGGTTGGAGTGGGGCGTCAATGTGCCGGGGACGGTCGGCGGCGCGGTGGTCAACAACGCCGGGGCACACGGTGGCGATATGCACGGCAACCTGCTGGATGCCCAGGTGCTGGACCTGCAGGGCGGCGCGCCTTCCACCAGCGAACTCAACGGGGAGTTGTGGTCGGTAGAGGCGTTCGAGTACGCCTATCGGCACAGCAAGCTCAAGGGGCAACATGGGCGCTATGGGGTGCTGAGTGCGCGCCTGCGCCTGGAACCCGGCCACGACCCCGCCGAACTCACCACTATTGCGGATGGATTTGTGGCCCACCGCAAAGCCACTCAGCCACCCGGCGCCAGCCTGGGCAGCATGTTCAAAAATCCGCCGGGAGATTACGCCGGGCGGCTCATTGAGGCTGCCGGGCTGAAGGGCCAGCAAATGGGCGGGGTGCAGATTTCGCCCGTCCATGCCAATTTCTTCGTCAATGTAGGCGGGGGCAGCGCTGCGGATTATCTGGCGCTCATCCGGCTGGCACAGCAAACCGTGCAGGCGCGCTTTGGCGTGGCGCTGGAACTGGAGATCGAGTGGCTGGGGTTGCCGCCGGGTGGATAGTGGCGGAAGCCTGGCGTTTTTCGGTCCGTTTGTTGTACTATTGATCATGATATGCACTCCATAGACCGCCGCCGCCGGGATCGCATTAAACGCAAACGGGCCGAACGTGCCCGGCTGGACGGTCATGTTGCGCC
>JAAUUD010000291.1 GCA_012031655.1 Anaerolineae bacterium
CGCCTGCCTTTTTTGCGCTGAGCTGGCTGGTGTATCTGGTGCTCTATCTGCCCCTGATGCGCGCTGCAGCCACGATGTTCCGCGATGCCTACCGCCTGGCGGAGGGGGTGCGGACCTTTGCAGCGGTTCTTCCGCACCCTGGAAAGTTATGGTTATGCGCGCCAGCCTGGCCTGCGGGAACTCTGTGCGCCCATCCGGGCGGCGCGGCCCTCGCGGGAATTGGCGGCGGTTTCACGCGTGTTTGCCTTGGTGAGCCTGCAACGCAACCCGATCTTCTGGCTGGCGCTGAATTTGCTGGTGCCCTGGGATGGCAGCGTGGCAGCTTTGTTGGCTCTGCGCAAAGCCGCCCTGCGGGCACGCTTGCCGGGGTGGTTAGAGACCTGGTTCACGCTGGAGGCGGTCAATTCGCTGGCCAACTTCGCCTACCTGAACCCGGACTTACCCCTTTCCAGGGGTGCGAGGCCGTGCCGCAACTCGTGTTGGATGCCCGGCAGATTGGCCATCCCCTGATTGGCGATGGCGTACGCATCCGCAATGATTACCGTTTGCCCGCGCCCGGCACGCTGGACATCCTGACCGGCTCGAACATGTCCGGCAAAAGCTCGTTTTTGCGGACCCTGGGGGTAAATGTGGTGCTGGCTTATGCCGGGGCGCCGGTCTGCGCAGAGCGGTTGGAGCTGGGCTTGCTGCGCCTGTTTAGCTCCATCCGTGTGTCGGATTCACTCAGCGATGGCATCTCATACTTCTATGCGGAAGTGCGGCGCTTGCGGGCCTTGCTGGCGGCCCTGCGCGCTGATGACCCCGCACCCCCCTGTTTTATCTCATTGATGAAATCTTCCGGGGCACCAACAATCGGGAACGCCTGCTGGGTAGCCGCGCCTATTTGCGGGCACTGGCTGGCGGGCAGGGGGCCGGGCTGGTGGCCACCACGACCTGGAACTGGTTAAGCTGGCGGAAGCGGTGCCTGGCATCCGTAATTTTCATTTTCGGGAAGATATAAGGGCGGGGCGGATGGTCTTTGACTTTCGGTTGCGGCCCGGCCCCAGCCCAACGACCAACGCGCTCCGCATTATGGCGCTGGAGGGGCTGCCGGTCGATCCAGAAGAGGGGGAGGCATGAGCGACGATCTTTATGCAGAAGGCTATACCAAGTGGGAGGGGCGCTACCAGGCTGCGGCGGCGGGGGGCTGGTTGCTGCGCCCGGAGCCTGATTTTGAAGTGAAGCTGGCTGTGCGCGCCTATCAGGAGCAGTATGACACGCGGCAAGCGTGGGCGTTGGACCTGGGCGCGGGGGATGGACGGCATACACTCTATCTGGCGCAGCAGGGCTTTGCGGTGCAGGCAGTGGATGCGGCGCCCAGCGGCGTGGCGCGGATTGCGGCTCACCTGGAGGAGTATGGCCTGGGCGCGCAGCTTGATGTGGCCGACCTGCGCACGTATGCGCTGCCGCAGGAAGTGGATTTTTTGCTGGCAAGCTACGTGATCCACCTGTTGCCGGCCCCTACGCGGCCCTGGAACGCTGGCAGGCCGCAGTCCGGCCCGGTGGGCTGTGTGTGGTCTCGACGCGCGGGCGCTTGCCCACCGACCCCGGCCACTATTGGTTCCCGCAGGACTTCGAACTCAAGCGCATCTTTCAAATGGCAGGCTGGCATGTGTTGCACGCCCGCGAGGAAGACAACTGGCGCGCCGAGATGGGGCTGTATTTTCGGCAGCGGGCGGTGGTGGCGCTCAAGCCCGGCACAGCCTAGTGGCAAAACCAGCGGGGCGGCATGAGAACCGCCCCGCGACGACACAAATTCAAAAATCTGGCTGGGGGTGGGGAGCGCTACTCGCCTTCTTCGTCCAGCTCCAGGGGCTTGGGGAAGGTTTCTGCAAAGACGGTGGTCATGAACTGATCCAGCGTCACTTCCAGAAAAGCCAGGCCGCGCCCAGCGCGCCATACCCACGGCTCGATGTTATAAACTTCTTCGCCTTCCACAGCCGAAAGCGCGTTCCATAGCGGGTCTTCGGCCAGGCGTTGCAGCACTTCGTCATTCTCGGTGCGGTCCGGGTTGTAGCCGCTGAAGAAAATCACGTCCGGGTCGGCTTCCAGAATGGCTTCCATGGAGAAGAAGTCGTAGCCAAACGCGGCCATCCCCCCAGCACCTTCTGGCACGTCAAACAGGCACTCGGCAATCGGGCTGAGCATATCGCAGGTTTGGCCGCTGGCGGCTTCCAGGAACATCGTTTCATTTTCTGCTGCGCCAAAGACGATCATCAGCGAAACATCTTCATCTTCGACCGCTTCGGCGTAGGCGCCCAACCGGGCGTTAAAGCGCTCCACCACTTCGAAGGCGTCGGCGGCGTGGTTGGTCATGGCGGCCACGTCTTCAAACTGAGCAATGGTTTCTTCCAACGTGTTGGGGAAGCTCAGGTACATCGGCGCCACGGATTCCAGCGCAGGGCGCAGGGGGTCAAAAAAACCTGCCTGGCCGATGATCAGGTCGGGTTCCATAGCCGCGATCTGTTCCACGTCGGGCGTCATGCCGCCCTCGATGATGGTCTGATCTTCGGTCAGTTCGCCAAAGTGCAGCGCGTAGGGGATGGTCAGCAGGTCGGTCATGCCCGCCGGGGTGATCTCCAGGCTATACAGGAAGTCCAGGCAGGCGATGCTGAGGCACAGGATGCGCTCGGCGGGGCTTTCCAGGGTGATTTCGGTGCCGGTTTCATCCTCCAGGGTCAGCGGGAACACAACTTCTGGTACTTCTGGCTCAGTGGATTGGGCCGCCAGCGGCGCCACAACGGCGAGCGCGAGCAAGGCAACGATGCAGAGTGGAATGATGGGCTTCATGAGCAAGGTCCTTCTGGCGTGTGTTATACAGAAACGATGTTTTGGACAAGCGCTCGTGCCGCGTCCTGCCCCTGACGGATGCAGTCTGGCACGCCGATCCCACGGTAGGAGCTGCCCGTTACCACCACAGCAGGTGGCAGGGCGCTTTCAATGGCCTTCACCAGCTCCAGGTGACCCACCGCCGCCTGGGGGTAGCTCTCGCACCAGCGGAAGGCCCGATAGACCAGCGGTTGCGCCTCCAGGCCCAGCAGGGCGCGCAGTTCATCCAGCACAGCCCGCAGCAAATCCTCGTCCGCGAGGCGCGCCAGGTTGGGGTCGCCACCGCCAAAGAACACGCGCACCAGAAATTCGTTTTCCGGGGCGCGGTGGGGTCTTTGTTGGAGGTGAAGGTGACGGCATCAATCCGCCGACGTTCGCGGCGTGGGATCATCACGCCCTGCATGGTGAGCAGTTCGGGCGGGATAGCCGCTTTATCGAAGGCTATCGAGATGGTGCCGATATTGACGTGCTTGATTTTGGCCAGGTCTGCGGCGGCCTGGGGCGCGACTTCCGCCAGCAGGCGGGCTGCAACATTGGCCGGGGTGGCCAAAATAAGGCCCTCTGCATGGATGATGCTCCCATTGGTCAGGCTGAGGCGGTAGCCTGCGGCATCCGCTGCGATCCACTCCACGCCCGCGTTCAGGTGCAAATCGCCCGTAAGGCGGGCCACCAGTGCCTTAACCAGCACGCCCGCACCACCCTTTAGCCCAATAAAGCGCGGCGGGCGTTCCTGCGGGCTGGTTTTGGCCTGCTGGGCCTGGCGCAGCCTGGCGAAGGTGGCGCGGAACAGCCCACCATACTCGGCTTCCATCTGGCGCATGATGGGCGAGGTGACCAGGATGCTCTGGTGGTTGGGGTCGGTGTTGTAGATGCCGCCCAGGATGGGCCCCACAAAGCGCTCCAGGGCTTCGCGCCCCAGGCGGCGGCTCACAAACTCGCCCAGGGATTCGTCGGCATCGTCGCGGCGCGCCGGAACAAACGGTTCGGCGGCCATGCGGAGCTTGCCCCGTAACGAAAGGATTGGCGAGCTGATGAAAGCCACCGGGTTCAGCGGGACCTTAATGGGCTTGCCGCCGTGCAACACATAAATGCCGCGTGTTTCGCTGCCCGGCGTGATTTCTTCGGCCAGGCCCAGCGCGTGCACCAGTTCCCAGACCTCACGCTTGCGGGTCACAAAGGTATCCGGCCCGCCGTCGATGATCAACGGATGTGCAGCGCCGTTCTGGACCGTTGCAGTGACCATTTTGCCGCCCCAACGAGCGTCACTTTCCAGCAGGCAATAGTCAATTTCGGGGTGGGTGGTTTGCAGGGCATAGGCGGCGCTGAGGCCAGTAATGCCACCGCCAATAATCGCGATGTTCACGTAAATGAGTCCCCCCAGTGCTAAAAACTACCGTAAGTATAGCAAATCTACTTTTAAGCACTAGATTTTAGTAGTTTTGTCATTTTTCCAATGACATTGGTCATATTGGCAGCTTGAGGGGGAGGCGTGCGGAAACGCCAGTATCCCCGTATTATGCCGAAGGCCACGCAGGCTGGGCAGTGCAAAATGTCATTTTATTGGCGTGGCAAATCGAACATAGCCTGGGCGGCACTTGCCAGGCACGCCGCGCTTGACTACAGTTAAGGGCATGGATCGCCAAGCTGCCCAACCCCGTCCTCAACGCCCGCATACGCGCGACCCGATTCAGATCATTCGCCTGGAAGCCTACGATGACGCGACCTCCGTGCGCGACCGTCTGCAATTTGTGGAATTGCGCCGGGTGCTGCTGATGTTCCCGGCGCAGGGGCGCATCCTGCGGCGGCGGATTGACCTGTTGCTGGTGGTGCGCGAGGCGCAACGGCGTGGACTGAAGATTGCGCTACTCACGCAGGACCCAGAAGTGCTGGAGCAAGCCGCGGAAATTGGGCTTTCTGCTTTTTTGACGGTGCGCCAGGCGCGCGCCCACCCCCCAGGCAGATTCGTGCTGGTCGGGGGCTGGTCCGC
>JAAUUD010000292.1 GCA_012031655.1 Anaerolineae bacterium
GCTTGCTGAAAGCCGCCGCCACTTGAGGTCGTAGTCGCGCCGCCGGAGCGGGTCCGAAAGCACATGATAGGCCGTGTTGAGGTGCTTGGCGCGTTCTTCAGAGGAGGCAATTTGCTGTTCCAGGCTATTCAGGCGGCGTGCATCTCCGGCTTGCTGGGCAGCATTGCGTTGCCCGGCCAGGGCATCAGGATGCACCGAGCGAATTCGTTTGCGGTAGGCCGCCTTAATTTCTTCAGCAGTCGCTGAGGGCTTTACCCCCAGAAGTGCATAATAATCATCCATGGTTGAACCCTGCGTGCGCCGTTATCGGTGCGGATGGTCTATGGGGCGGGGTAGTTCTGCGTGGCAGAACAGCCCACCGGCAGGCCGGGTTGGCAAAACAAGGCATGGTGGCGTCAAAATGCCTAATGTCAGGTGTTGCACCTGCCTCTTGTTCTTATCATAGCGAAAGTAGCGGGCGCTGGCGAGAACCGCAAGGCGACAGATTCCTAACCAATTGGGTAGGGTTGCGGAGGATTTTAACATTTGTTGGCCAGTTGTACGGGCTGAAAGCCGTTCAAAATCTGCTATGGTATGATGAAATCGTAGCAAATCAACATAAGGAATGCATCATGAAAAGGCCATTTTGGGCAGTAAGCGCAGCGCTTGTGTTAGTTGGGGTGCTGGTGGTGGGCGGCGTGATGCCAGTGCGTTCTCAGCAGGATGAAAGTGTGCCGCTGGTTCTGGCCTATTATGGTCCTGTGGAGAGCCAGGCAGCCCTGGGGATGCTGGTGGCGGTGGAGGAAATTAACGCCCTGGGGCCATTTGTGGCGGCGGACGGCGGGCGCTATCGCCTGCAGGGGCGGGTCACGCAGGACCCAAGCGCCTTGCAAGATGCGGTGGCGGTTTTTATGGATAACCAGTCGCCGCCGCTCGAAGCACCGCTGGAGCTGGCTGTGCCGGTTATGTTGCTGTCTTCCAGTGACCCTACGGACATCCCGAACTTGCAAGCCCCCGTGTTCCGCGCCAAAAGTCGCGATACGGCCTTGCTAAGCGCACTGGCACAATACCTGGCTGAGTTTGAAACCGCGCGGGTTTCTCTGGTGGGCGCGGATGACGCCTTTGGCGAGAGCCTGACTGTGCTGGAAAGCGACCTCCGCGCCGCAGACCAGACCGGGCAACTGGTGGTGCAACGGGTGGCCGAAGCCATCCCTTCAACCGATCAGATTGCGCAAATCCTCTCTCTGGACCCGCAAGCCCTGGTGTATCGTGGGGCGGTGCCGGACCTCAACACCCTGATCCTGGCGCTGAGCGAAGGCGGCTGGCAAGGGGCCATCATCTATGAAGATGCCCTGGAAGCGATCCAACAGGGCACGCTCAACCGCCCGCCGGATTTGCAGGTGATTGGTATGGCGCCGTGGGTCAGCAGCCTGCAAGATGACCTGAGCGCCGCCTTTACCCTCTCCTTTATCAGCCGCACAGGGCGCGCACCCGATGCAACGGCGGTTTCGGCTTACGATACCACCTATGCCCTGCAACTCCTGCTGGAGCGCAACGGCCCCAACCCTGGCACTCTGGCGCAGGTTCTGCCCAACACAACCGGGATCTTTACCATTCAGGGGCAGGTGGCACCCGCGCTCTACGAGGGCAATGTGCTCTTTCAGACTGCGGTGGTCTATCAGGTGGAGCCACTCGGCGGCACGCGTCCGCTGGCGCGCTTCGAAGGTGGGGAAATTGTGCCTGTGGATGATGTTCTGGCCGATAGTCCGCCCACGCTCACCCCAACCCCCTTCCCATCGGCCACGCCTTCGGTTGCCCAGGCGACCGTGCTGGAAAACAACCTGCGCGTGCGCACTGGCCCCGGCTTTGACTATGACATCGTGGGGCGGGTGAACCGGGGTGAGGTGCTGGTGGTGGTGGGCGCCAATCCGCAATACTCGTGGTGGAACGTGCAAACACGCTTTGGGTTGGGTTGGGTGCTGGGCGAATTTGTGGATGTCTTTGTGCCGAGTGGCCTGGTGACGGACATTCCGCAGGTGCCCATTCCGCCCACGCCTACCCCGGCCCCCACCAATACCCCCGCACCAACCGAGGCCGCGCCAGATATCATCGTCGAAAACGTGACGCTCAACCCGCCGCGCCCCATCAGCGGCCAACCCTTCACCGCGACTGTGACGGTACGCAACACGGGAACCGCGCCCGTGGGCTTGTTTGCCGTGGCAGCGAGCTGGGAACCGGGGGCGGTGTTCGCATCTTTCGTGTTCGAAAATGGCCTGGGGGCGAACGCCACCGGCACGGCCACCCTCACACAGACGGTGACGGGGGCGGGCACCTTCTCCATTGAGGTGGTGGGCGATCTGAACGACACCGTGGACGAGGTCAACGAAGGCAACAACAACTTCACGGTGAACTACAGCGTGGATGCGGCAGCCGTGCTGAGTGCAACAGGGGCCTTTACCGCGCCCATCAACGTGACGCTGGCTGGCGCTGCCGTGGACTTTGAATGGACGGGCGCAGCGCTCAATGCACCAGCGGGCAATAACCTGGGGGTCATTGGCGGCGTTACTTTCGAGAATGCGACGGTCAATCTACTCACCAGTGGGGCAGTGAACGCCTCCAGCGTGGCTGTTGGGACCCCAGGTACGGTGCTGGGCATCCGCACAGCCGAAGGAGAATGTGGCTTTTTGCGGGTGGATGGTGTTTCCGGCAGCACCCTGACGCTTACTTACCGCTTTTATAGTGCAGCAGCCTGCCCGCCCTAATCTGGCGCCAGCGCCCCGAGCATGGGCAATCCGTTGGGTTTGCACTGGCGGGTTGTCCATGCTCGCGCTCAGTGCTGGATGACCGCCTTGGGATTGGGGTAGAAGGTGTCCAGCACTTGGTAGAGGTCGCTGGAGCTATAGGGCTTGGAGAGATAGCCATCACAGCCCGCGGCCAGGGCACGTTTGCGGTCGGCAATCATGTTAAACACGGTGACGATGATGATAGGGGTTTCGATCCCTGCTTCACGCACCCACCGCACCAGGTCCATACCTGTGGCGCGCGTTTTGAGGTGGAGGTCCGTGAAGATGAGGCGTGGTTGCAGGGCACGAATGGCCTCGAAGCCCGCTTCAGCCGTGTCAAAAACCTGCACCTCATAACCGCGTTTGCTGAGAATGCGCTGCATTAAGCGCTGGTTATTGGGATTATCCTCAATGTAGGTGATCATGGGGCAACTCTTTTATTCTTCGACAACCCTTTCTTTATTGTACTGCAAAACCGGCGATCTGCAAAGTTGTTATGGCCATAAACTCTAAAAGTTCACAAAGTTTTGGTGAGCAATATCATCCCTTTGGCGCCCAAAGGATGTACAATAAGCCATGAGACAGGTTTGAAAGGCGTTAGATGTCTTACGTATTCATTAGCTATCACGCGTCGGCAGAGGCTTATGTCCGCCAATTGGCCGCCCAATTGATGGAGGCACGCTTTAACATCTGGCTGGAAGACAGCCGCGCCACCACACAAGTGGCCGAGGCAGCCATCAATAGTTGCGGCGCATTCGTGTTCACCATGACGCAGCATGCGCAACCCGCCGATACCGTCATGCGCGAATTGGCTCTGGCGCGCAAAGCCAGCAAACCCATCTTTCCACTGTGGATTTCCGGGGATAAGTGGGCGATGTTCTCCGCCACCAGCTTGCTGGATGTGCGTGATGGCAACCTGCCCTCGGCAGAGTTTCGCGCCAAACTGGCTGAAATGGTCCCGGTTCAAACCGAGCCTGGTCGGAACGTCCCGGAGGCGCTCCCCCGTAGCAACGAGGCGACCGGCGAGGTGCCGCAAACGATGCTCATGCGCCCGCCAGCCTTTCGCCAGTTGACCAACGTCTTACGCCAGACACTCGCTCCAGCGACGCCCGAGAAAAAGTCCGATGGTGACGGACAATAAGCTGCTACCACCGCATATTTTATCAGCTACAGTCATCATGACCGCGCCTATGCGCGCCGCTTGGCCGAGGCTTTGCTGGCGGCGGTTTCCGTTTTCCTGGATCGACGAGCGCAACATTCCCGCCGGGGCGCCCTGGGAGCTAGCCCTGGAAGAAGCCATTAAAGCCTGTGCGGTGTTTGTCGTCATCATGACGCCCGAAGCCCGCGATAGCCAATGGGTGAGCAACGAATGCAACCTGGCAGCTAAGCTAGGTAAAACCCAAATCCCCCTGTTGTTGCGCGGCGAGCCGTTTATGCGCTATCTCTCCCGCCATCATATCCAGGTAGAGCCGGATGTCCCGCCGCCAGCATCGCTCATGCAGCGCCTGCGGGAGTTTCTGGCGCCACAGCACACGCTACCCTATAACCTGGCGCTGGTCAAAAAGGCGGGTGTGATGGATGTTTTGCAAGCTCATCCGAATGTCGAAAGCCTGCTGCGCTATTACCTCTCTTTGATGGAAGCCCATGCCTGGGACCCGCGCTTGCTGGAGTTGTTGGACCTGCGCCTGGACAGCAACCTACCGGTGCCCTGGGTGCCCGAAGTGCTGGCAGAGATGGTCCGCAAAGCCCTGCGCGATAGCTATCTGGCGCCTGTGGTGCAAGCCTGGACCGGGCAGGAGGCAGAAGTCAAGCCATTGACGGCACTCAGGGCGGGCGAGGGGGTCACGGTGCTGCAACCTTCTGCTGAAATACGCAAGCTCCACAGCACGATGCTCAACCCGGCGGTGGCCATCGAGGCCCGCGCCGAAGCCGGGCGGCGGCTGGGGGCGTTTGATCAACGGCGCGGGGTGGCCGTGCGTGGCGACCTGCCCGACATCGATTGGGTGGAAATCCCCGGCGGTCCATTTGCCTACCAGCATGGCCAGCAGGTGGAGGTGGAGCGCTTTTTCATCGCGCGCTACC
>JAAUUD010000293.1 GCA_012031655.1 Anaerolineae bacterium
CGCTGGGCCTGATGATCGCGCGCCCGTGTCGTTTCTGACCTGGGACGAACAGGTAATGCAGTTTGGCTACATCCACCCAAGCCTGCTGCATAACCCCACCAACGCTTATGCTCAAGCCCTGGGCGCTCTGGCTAGGCTGGTTGGCGGCAGGGTTGGTGTTTCGAGAGCCAGGCGCGCCGGGTATCTGGCGCATCACCGCGTTGGCTGCCGCTCTGGTGGTGGTTTCTACTCTGGCCAAGCCCAGTTACCTGATTGCGTTGCTCCCTGCTGTGAGCCTCAGCATGGCCTGGCGTTGGTTCCGGGGCGCAAAAGTGGCCTATGGGCCGCTCGTGCTGGGCGTGCTGGTGCCCGGCGCTTTGATGATTGGCTGGCAATATGCGTTTACCTACCTGACCGCTGAAACCGTCTTCACAGACCCGGACAGCCGACCGACGCTGGCGCCATTTGGTTTTCTGGAAATGCACACTGCCATCGAAAGCTTGCCCGGGAAAGTTTTTGGCCTCGGTTTTGTTCCCTCTGATGGTGCTGGGGCTCTTTCCGAGGGCCGCTCGCGCCAATCCATTCTTTGTGCTGTCGGGCATCACGTTTTTGGCGGCAGCGTTTTTCTTTTACTTTGTTGGCGAATCTGGCCAGCGGCTGGGCAGCGGGAATTTTACCTGGGGGGCGGGGGTTGCCCTGATGGTCTGGTATGTGGCGGGGGTGTTGGTCCTGCTGCGGCGCAACCTGCCAACCTTCTTTGGCTACTCCTGGGCGGATCGGGTGCGGTCGCTGGTGGTCTACACGGTGTTACTGTTGCATGTGATCAGCGGCCTGGCCTGGTTGCCCCTGGCTGGAGCGCGGGCCTGGTGGTAAGCCGAGGCCGCGCCCCAGGGTTGCTCACACCCTCGGGAGCTGAATGGCCGGGGTAATGGCGCCAAAGGTGCGGTCCAGCCAATCCGCCAGCCACGGATAGCGAAAATCATCGCCATTCAAGAGCTTGACGGTGGCCACCAGGCCGCATAGAGCTGCACCCAGGGGCAAAGCCAGGCTGGCGATCAAAAAAACGGTAGTGCCAGGATGACCATGGGGGTTAGCACCAGGCCCACCAGCACCAGCACCAGGACTAGCGCAAAAATCAGCGCAACGCCCCAGGCCGAAAAGCCTAGCACAAGCAGTAGCAGCCAGCCGAGGCTGGCGATTAATTGTGCCGCCAGGGCTTGCCGTGCATGTTGCTTGACGAGCGCGGACTTGTTAGCCGTATAAATGTAGATCCCGGTGGTGATCAGGATGGGGCCGAGCCAGGCCAGCCCATCACCCACGAAAAAGAGCAACACCATCAGCGCCACCAGCCCATTGACGCACACCCGCCCAGGTTCGTTCGCGCAGCCACCAGCGCGGTTGAGCCGATGCCGCTGGGGCGGTGAGGGAAGCAGACCGCTGCACCCGGACTGGAATTTCCTGGCCGGTGGTATCTTGCTGAACTTGAATGTTTGAGTCCGTCATTGACTTTGCCTCACATACTCCCTATCTACCTATAGATACGATGCTGGCGGCTGGCGAGTTGCGCAAAAAAGCACGGGAAGGTGCCTTCCCGTGCTGATTGATCACCCATTTAGTTGCGGCTTGGGGCCTAAAGCCCACATCCCTTAGCAGCCGTTATCGGCGGCGGTGCCAGGGGTGTTGGGGCAGGCGTCGAAGGGGTCTGCGATGCCGTCCCCATCGCTGTCTGGCGGTGGTGGGCAACCGCCGAAGTCACCCGGACCGGGTTCGTTGGGGCAGGCGTCGTTGGCGTCAAAGATGCCATCCCCGTCGGAGTCGCGCGGTCCACCCGCAGCGTTCTCGGTGCTACCTGCATCTTGGCCGGTGTCGTCATCGTCAAAGTCGTCGTCAAGATCATCGTCAAGATCACCGTCAAGATCATCCCTGTTGCCATCATCGGATGAGCCACCGTTGCCCCCCGGCGGAAGCGGCCCCGTGCTGCCGTTGTTGGGGCGTGGTAGTGGGCAGCCATTCCGGTCTGGTGGGCCAAAGCGGGCCGGGCAATCGTCGTCCCAATCCGCCAGGCCATCGCCGTCCGAGTCGCGCCAGCCGGTGCTGGGGGCGTCGCTAAAGTTGTTCGTGTCTTCGTCAAAGGTTTCATCCAGGTCCGGCAGCAGGCTCTCAAAGTCCAGGTTTTCCAGGTCTTCCAGGCTCAGGTCGCCAAAGTCATCGCCCAGGTCGCGCTGGAGCACTTCCCGCAGCAGGAAGACCCGTTGCCCAGGGGTGAAGCGCGTGGTGTCCACTTCGCCATCCTGCCAGAGGTCGGTCAGGAAATCAAAGACTACCTCGCGTTCTTCCAAGGTAAAGGCGCTGGGGTCAAACCCTGGGGGTGGTGCCCCCCCCAAACACAAAACGCCCGATGAACTTCAGCTCGTCTTCTTCAAAATCAGAAAAACTCAGGTCGCCATCGGGTGCATTGTTGTAGTGGATGCTCATCATGCGGCGGAAGTCGCCGTCGCTCATGCTGCCGCGCGGAATGGCGTAGTTATAGTCCTGCACTACGTAATCCCAGAGCCAGGGCAGGTCATCGTCTGGCAGGGCGTCGAAATCCAGTGTGCCGTCAAAGTAGTTGTTGAGCTTGTCGATTTTCTCTTGTTCCAGTGTCTCGCGGAAGCTCACTGGGCGCGGCATGACCTCAGTCACCACCTGGTAGTTGTCGGTTTCGTCATTATCGTAGGGGCGCGGGGTGGGGCGGGTGCTCACGCGGCCCGTGTTCAGGTTCAGCATAATTTCGGTTTCGGTGCGCTCCGGGATCACTTCCTCTTCGCCTTCGTAGTTGACGATGAGGCGACCCTCGTGCACGCGCGCCACGATGCCCAGCACGCCATCATCTTCGTCCACGGTCTGGAAGGTGATGGTGCTGCCCACATTCACAACAACTTCGTTCATCAGCAGGCGGACTTCGCCCACGCCCTCGGGTGTCTGGATGGTCAGGCCGCTGTCGGGGGCACTCTCGCAGGGGGCGTCGTTGCTGCCGGTGCGGAAGGTAAAAGCCTGCATGGGGCCAAAGTTAGGCTGAAGCAAGCGGTCCAGTTGGATGGGCGGCAGGGTTTGCAGGTCACCGCCCAGCGTTACAAACTCGGTGGCCACCCAACCCAGTGCCCCATCGGGTAGTTGGATGCGTAACCAGGTGCTATCCTCCGAGCGCCCATCTGCGCGGGCAATCTGGCCGTTTTCAAAGCGCCCAATGCGCGTGAATTCTGTGCCCGGCCCCAGGCGAATATTGATGTTGGCCAGCGCCGTAACATCCAGGCTGGTGGCACTAGCCTGGCCCTGGTTTTCCACCTGCACATCGCCCATCAGGATCATGGTGACGTTTTCAGGAACTTCGTCTGGAATGCTGGCCTGGACTTCGAGCAAGGCCACGCCCCACTGGGCATTGGCCAGGTCCAGCGCGCTCAGGCGAATTGAGGCCATGTCTGCAATATTCACGACATCGCCCACCGTGTCAAACTCAAACCCGCTGACATCCGCACGGGGTTGGGCTTCGGCAGGGAAGTTGCCGTAGCAAGCGCTGTTGCGCCCGGTACCGTCGCACACTTCGCGGGTGGCTTCCAGGAGCGTTTGCACGATCTGAGAGCAGGCGTCGCCCTGCAAAAGGGGGTTAAATTCGCTCTGGCCCTGGGCAGAAGGCGCCTGATAGGGCAGAGCCAGCATCACAAGGAGGAGAAAAGCGGCAATCTTGGAGAGTTTTCGTAAGAGCACCTTAAACGCCATGGAGGGAATCCCTTTGCTACCGAACTCGCAGTACTTACGTTATTGTACGATGACTGAAGCTTCCTATGCCGAGAAATTTACAAAAATGCTTCAATTCTTAGCTGAACTTAACATCTATAGGGAAGGTAACGCTACTCTCGCTGGCTAACAAGTCGGTTTCCATCCTCAAGCTGGGCGTGTTCCACACGGAATAGCTCCGTAAAGAGCGCGTCGTAAACCAGAGTGAGCTGGCCGGTGTCCCGTAGTTGGTAGAACAGGTCCAGGGTGCGCGGGGGCATCATAGAGCGCTCTAGCTCGCCTACGACCACATAATCGATCTGATAGCGGCGCAGGATGTTCAGGATCGTTGCGGCATCGGTGGCGGAATAGAGCAAGCGGATGTCGTTCTGGCGTTGTTCGATTTCTGGATGCAGGTGGCTGTATTGCTGCCGCATATGGTTCGCCCAGCCAATGACGCTGGGAAAGCCTGTCAACACCGAAATGCGGCTGTTCCACCAATATTCACGCTGGTAGAACTCGGCAATGGTTGGGGTACCTGGCAAGTTGGCGCGCATATAACGTGCCAGGGCAGCGTCCCGCGCGGTGTGCAGTCGCCACCCATTCTGTTCCAGGGTCATGACATCCATAAAACGGCTGCCATCCAGGGTATAGTCCCCGGAATGGTTATCATCGTAGCGTGCGGGAATAGCCTGGAACGGAAACAACAGACCCGTGGCTAGCAACACGACCGACCCCAGCGCAAAAAGATAGCGCCGTTGCTGCAACAAGCCATAAATCAACATAGGAATGAGCAACCCAACCCACACCCAGAGTTGATAGGTGACTTTAAAGACGGTATTCATGCGGTCGACATCACCCACCACGCGGACATGTTCTGTGGTGAGCAACCCCACGGTGATAATGGCGATGCCCAGGTGCAGCAAGCGCACGTTGGGCAGGTCAAAGCGGGCAAGCCCCAGCGCGCCAGGGTGAGGATGAGCAGCAGGGCACTGGTACCATCCTGAGCGGGGAGCGCCAGCACCACTGCGCCACCCAGAAGCGCCAGCCCTAGCTCCACTGGGGTATCTGCCTGCGGCGTTAGGACGCGCCGCG
>JAAUUD010000294.1 GCA_012031655.1 Anaerolineae bacterium
TGGGGGCGCGGCGGCCGCCCGCTCTATTGCTCTGTGGACCCCACGCTGTACTATCCGCAAGCGGTTGAACAGCGCTGGGACCTGGGCTACATGGGTACTTACAGCGCAGACCGCCAACCGGGCCTGGACCAGCTGATGCTGGAAGTGGCGCGCCAGAACGCCAGCCTGCGGGCGGTGGTGGCCGGGTCGCAATATCCGCCGGGGCTGGATTGGCCGCCGAACGTGGAGCGCATCGAGCACCTGTCGCCTGCCCAGCACAACGCCTTCTACAACGCCCAGCGCTTTACCCTGAACATCACACGGCAGGACATGCGCCAGGCCGGTTTTTCGCCCAGTGTGCGGCTCTTTGAGGCGGCAGCCTGCGGAACGCCCATCATCAGTGATGCCTGGCCAGGGCTGGAGCACTTCTTCCGGCCCGGGCAGGAAATCCTGGTTTCGGATGGCGCGGCGGGCACGCGCTTTTACCTGGAGACGCTCTCCGAAGCGCAACGCCAGGCGATTGCCGAACGGGCGCGGGCGCGCGTGCTGGCGGAACACACCGCCGCCCACCGGGCTCGCGAGTTCGAAGCCTACGTTTCGGAACGGCAACCCGCCCTCGCCCGCTAAGGGGGCAATCAGGCCCCCCCCCACCACCGGGCCAGGGACGCCTGCCCAGAACTAGCCAGGTGACCTAAGCGGGCCAGGCCAGATGCGCCTGGGGTGCGGCGGGGGCTACGGCTAGACTGAAGGCGAACACAGGGCTTGGTGGCCCTGGCTGCACGCCTATGGTGACGAGACAGGAAAAATGCAATGGACAACACAAGACAAACCATTTCCCCCGCCCGGGATGGACCGGGTGCCGCAGCGACCCGCCCCGTCCCGCCGCCCGTGGTGGTGGAGGTCGATGAAATTCCCAGCACGGCGGCCATCAATGGCCACCCTATTCACCCTATGGTCATCGTCTTCCCGATTGCGGCGCTGGTGGGCGCGCTGGTGACGGACGTGATCTATGCGCTGGTGCGCGATGCCTTCTGGGCGGATGCCTCGTTGGGGCTGGTGCTGGTGGGCGTGTTTAGCGGGGTGGTGGCGGCGGTTTTTGGCGCGGTGGATTTCTTTACCCGCGTGCGGATTCGCCGTTTGCAAGCCGCCTGGATCCATGCCGGGGCCAACGTGATTGCCCTGACCGCTGCGGCGATTAGCCTGGTGGTGCGCCTTGAGGACGCCAGCGCCGGGGTGCTGCCCTGGGGCTTGCTGCTCTCGCTGGTCACGGCGCTGATGTTGATGGTTTCGGGCTGGTTCGGCGGCGAGTTGGTGTATCGGCATAAAGTGGGCGTGGACACCCGCGCCATTAGCAGAATCCCAGAAAGCGAGTAACCTCCTATGGAAAGCACCCATCATACCCACCAAACAACCTCGATGATCAACGTTGGGGCGGAGGAACGCCTCTATTCCACCGTGAGCGGCGCGGCCTTGCTGACGGTGGCGGTGGTCATGCGGAACAAGTTCAGCTTGCTGCTCAGCGGCATTGGGCTGGAGTTGCTCTATCGGGGCGTGACCGGTTTTTCGCCTGTGTATGCGCTGCTGGGCAAGAACAGCGCGGTGCACAACAAGCGCGCCGCGATCAGCGTGCCGCACGAGCAAGGCTTTCACCTCTCCGAGAGCATCACCATCAACCGCCCAGTGGCGGAGGTCTACGCCTATCTGCGCGACCTGCGTAACTTTCCGACCTTTATGCAGCATGTGGAGTCGGTCGAGGTGCAGAACGCGGAGCGCTCGCACTGGCGCGTCAAGGGTCCGGCGGGCCTGCCGGTGGAATGGGACGCCATGATCATCTCGGAAGAGGCCAACGAGCGCCTGGGCTGGCGGTCGCTTAAAAATCCCTACATCGACCACGCCGGGTCCATCCGTGTGAAGCCTGCGCCGGGGCAGTTTGGCACAGAAGTTCACCTGACGATGGAGTATGCACCGCTGGCCGGGCATGTGAGCCGCCTGCTGCTGGGCTTGCTGGGCAAGGCACCAGAACAGCAGATCGGGGCGGACCTGCGCCGCCTGAAGCAACTGCTGGAGGTGGGCGAAATCGCCACCACAGAAGGCCAAAGCTCCGCCCGGGGGCAGAGCTAACCCCAGGCAAGCAGCTGGCTTGCCTTTCTTTTGCCTTTCTTTCTAAGGAGGAGTGTCTATGAAGGCCGTTTGTTGGCACAGTGCGGGCGATGTGCGTGTGGAGCAAGTGCCCGATCCGCAGATCATTAACCCGGGCGATGTGATCATCAAGGTGACCTCGACCGCCGTCTGCGGCTCTGACCTGCACCTGTACGATGGCTACATCCCAACCATGCGCGTGGGGGATATCCTGGGCCATGAGTTTATGGGTGAAGTGGTGGAGAAGGGGCCAGCGGTGCGAAACCTGCAAATCGGGGACCGCATCGTGGTGCCGTTTAACATCGCCTGCGGGCATTGCTTCTATTGCGAGCATGAGCTGTGGTCGCTGTGCGACAACAGCAACCCCAACGCCTGGATGGCAGAGAAGCTCTACGGCTATTCCCCGGCGGGCTGTTTGGCTATTCGCACCTGTTCGGCGGCTATGCGGGCGGCCAGGCAGAGTATGTGCGCGTCCCCTACGCGGATGTGGGGCCGCTGAAGGTGCTGGGCACCTCAGCGATGACCAGGTGCTCTTTCTGACGGACATCTTCCCGACGGGCTACATGGCGGCAGAAAATGCCAGCATCCAGCCCGGCGATACGGTGGCGGTGTGGGGGGTGCGGCCCGGTGGGGCAGTTTGCCATCCGCAGCGCCTTGATGCTGGGCGCGGGGCGGGTGATTGCCATTGACCGCTTCCCAGAGCGGCTGCACATGGCCGAAGCCGGCGGCGCGGAGGTCATCAACTACACCGAGGGCGGGCGCGTGGTGGAGCACCTCAAGGACATCACCGCCGGGCGCGGCCCGGATGCCTGCATCGATGCCGTGGGCCTGGAGTCGCACTCGGACGGCCTTTCCGGGGCCTACGACCGCGTCAAGCAAACCCTGCGGCTGGCAACCGACCGCCCGCACGCCCTGCGCGAAGCGATCATGGCCTGCCGCAAGGGGGGCACGCTTTCGGTGCCGGGGGTGTATGGCTGGTTGCTGGATAAGGTGCCAATGGGCACCGCCTTTGCCAAGGGCCTGACCTTGCGCATGGGGCAAACCCACGTCCATCGCTATCTGCAACCTTTGCTGGAACGGATCGAAAACGAGGAGATCGACCCGCGTTTTGTGATTACCCATCGGCTCCCGCTGGAAGAAGCCCCCCAGGCTTACCAAACCTTCCGCGACAAAGCCGACAACTGCATCAAGGTTGTTTTTAAGCCTGGTTTATAGGGGGCGTGATGGCAACCTTGCCTGCTCCTGTGCTGGGGAATGTCGCGGGGCGCTATCACCTGCTGGAAGAACTGGGGCGGGGCGGCATGGGCCAGGTCTACCGGGCCTACGACCGCCTCCAGCAGCAGGAGGTCGCGCTGAAGAAGGTCTTCCTGAAGCGGGCGCTGCCCACCTCAGACTCGCAACCAGGCCCGCACGATGTGCGGCTGTTGCTGGCGCGGGAATATCAGACCCTGGCCACGCTGCGCCATCCGCATATCATCAGCGTGCTGGACTACGGCCTGGATGATGACGGCCAGCCCTACTTCACGATGGAACTGCTGCACACGCCGCAGACCATCCTGCATGCCAGCGTGGGGCAAAGGGGCCTGGCCGGGCGCATGCTCTACCTGATGCAGCTTTTGCAGGCCCTGCTCTACCTGCATCGGCATGGCATTTTGCACTGCGATGTGAAGCCCGGCAACGTGCTGGTGAAGGAAAATGCGGTCAAGGTGCTGGATTTTGGGCTGGCCATCCGGCAGGCGGGCCTCCAGCAGGAAGACGCCGAAGGGATCATCGTGGGCACCCTGGGCTACATGGCGCCAGAGGTGCTTTCTGGCTTTACGCCCAGCATGGCCTCGGACCTGTACGCGGTGGGTGTCATCGCCTTCGAGCAACTCACGGGTCGGCGCATGCTGGAACACGAAACCCCCAATGCGCTCATCCGCGCCACGCTCACCGAGCAACCCGATTTTGAGAGGCTCAGCAACGCCGAAAGCACCCTGCGCCTGATTGATCCGCTGTCCGGCACACCCCCGTTCCCTGACCCGCTGGATACCGGGACGATTGTGCTGGTGGCCGGGGGTCCGGCGGGCGTGGCGGAGCATGAACTGCTGGCCACGGAGCAGGTCGCCCGCGTGCAGGAGCTCCCCACCCTGCGCCTGGATACGCTGGCCCCCGACCCCAACGAGCTGCTTGGGGATGAATCCTCGCTGCTGAACACAGATCTGCTGCGCACGCACCGAGTGACCATCCAACCGCCAAGCGCGCCGCGCTTTACCCAGGTGATGGAGCCATTGGGCGTCTATTCTGTGGCGGATGTGGTGCGTAAATTGCTGGCCAAAGACCCCGCCGAGCGCTATCAGGATGCGGGGGCGGTGCTGCACGACCTGAGCGCGGTCTTGCGGGCGCCGCTGCCGGTGGAAACCGCCCTGACGCGGGAAAGCCTGTTGCAGGCGCCGCGTTTTGTGGGCCGCACCCAGGAGATGGCGCGCCTGCTGGGGGCGCTGGAGACCTTGCGCGCCGGGCAGGGCAGCGCGTGGTTCATCAGCGGCGAGAGCGGGGGTGGGGAAGTCTCGCTTGCTGGAGGAACTGCGCGTGCAGGCGATGGTGCGCGGCTTTCATGTGTTGCGCGGGCAATCGGAGCAGGGCAGCAGGAGCTACCACGCCTGGCGCGAACCACTGCGCCGCCTTTTGCTGAACCAGCCCGCTGGACGAGGGCCGAGGA
>JAAUUD010000295.1 GCA_012031655.1 Anaerolineae bacterium
GCCCAGACGCGCTTCCTGCCAGCCGACGAACGGTGGATGCTGTGGGATTATGCACGCGGCAATGAGCGTGACTCGAACGGCAGCGAGATGACGCTGTTGGAGGTGCGCGCCTTCGGGGCAGGGCGCGTGCAGTTGAATGGGCAGGCGGTCGTTTCGTGGGATGGTATTCTGCCCCGTTCGCTGTTCTTCTTTCTGGTGGATAAGGGACTGGCGACCCGCACCGAAATCTTCAACACCTTCTGGCCGAACCTTTCGGTACGCGAAGCGACCAACGTGTTTCACGTGACCAAGCGCAAGATTAGCGAGGTGCTGGGCATTGATCTGACCGTGTATATGTCCGGGTTTTACCACATCTCCCCGAAAATTCATCTGTCATATGATGTGGCGCTGTTTAACCAGGCGCTCCCCCTGGAGGCGCTGACCCTGACCTCTGGACGGCGCCTGCTGCCCTACGAAAACCCGGACCTGGGTCTGGCCTTCCTGCGCCCGGAGGATTGGCTGGTGCCGGTGCGGCGGGGGACCTTTGTGCTGTTGCAACCCCGCGCAGAAGAGGATGTGCAGGGGGCTATCCTGGTGGCCCGTGGCGCACCAGCGGCCATCCTGAGCGACCTGGGCTACAGCGCCGCACCGGTTGACGCTGGCCTGGAGGCGGCAGCCCAATGGTTTGTCCAGAATGCGGCTGGTCAGGGTGTGCTGGAACCGCTGGCTGAGGCGCAGTTCCGCGTGCCGGGCTATGTGCTCAGCCTGCCAGATGAAGAGGGCACCCTTATTTTGGTCTACTTCTTTGACCTGCAACCCGCCACCGGGGCCGAAGAATGGCTGATCAATTTTGCCTATCGGGCCCTGGCCGCCGACTATGAATCGTTTGAAGAGACAGTGCAGCCCGATGTGATCCGCAGCTTGCAGGTCAGCGGCCAGAGCTTGCTCACGTCAGGCCAGGCGGAGGACGCCACCGTGGACGGGGATGTTCT
Organism: Anaerolineae bacterium; assembly: GCA_012031655.1. Classification (GTDB taxonomy): domain Bacteria; phylum Chloroflexota; class Anaerolineae; order Aggregatilineales; family J027; genus JAAUUD01. Next base: position 972 of record JAAUUD010000295.1, read on the forward strand.
TTCTCTGCCAGAGCAGGAACAGCTCGAATTAACGGGCAGCATCGGTGATGAGCAGGTTGAGCAGGTCTTTCGCTTTGAGGCGGCGGAGGGAACGCGCCTGACGCTGGGCGTGACCGCTATTCAGGGCAACCTGGACACCTTCCTAACGCTACGGGCCTCTGATGGGGATGTGCTGGTTGAAAACGATGACCATGATACGGAAGTCATCACGCTGCCCAACCCCTTTGACTCCGCCATTGTGAACTATCGCCTGCCCGATAGCGGGGTTTATGCGGTGGTGGTGACCCGCTTTGGGCGAGAAAGCGGCACCAGCAGCGGCAACTTCCTGCTGGTGATCACGCAGGCGGGCAACCCGTTGACCATTGAACTGCCCACGCTGGACCCCTCTCAATTGCCGGAGGGCGTGCAAGCCTTGCAGGCTGGGCAGCCCCTGGTGGGCGTGGTCACCAATCAGTTCCCGGCGCAACGCTATGCCTTTCAGGCACAGGCCGGGGCGGTAATCACCCTGAGCGTTAGCGCCACCAGTGGTAACCTGGACACGCTCATTGAACTCAGCGGGCCAGAGGGCGATGTGCTGGTCGAGAACGATGACCACGACAGCACCCTCATTACCCTGCCTAATTCGCTGGACTCCGCGATTGTGGATTATACCCTCCCCATCACCGGCGTCTATGAGGTGCTCGTAACGCGCTTTGGGCGCCAGGCGGGCGACTCTACAGGCGTTTTTGAGCTTTCCCTGAGCGTACGCTGAGCATCAACACCCTCTGATCTCAGGTCAGAGGGTGTTTTTGTTAAGAAACCCATATGGAACTATTCTGCACAGCCGGGTGTTTTCAGGTAAAATCGGGTAAAGTGCGCGAGAATAACGGCATGGCACGGATTTTGATTGTTGAAGACGATGATGAACTGCGGTTGCTGTGGGAGATGTTCCTCAAGCGCGCAGGTCACGAAGTCTATCAGGCAGTAGATGGCCTAGAGGCGCTGTATCAGGCCCGCTATTACGAGCCAGACTTAATTGTTCTGGACCTGATGATGCCCACGGCTTCCGGCGATTTGGTGCTGGGCTTTGTCCGTAGCACGGCGGAACTGCGCAATACCCCGGTGCTGGTGGTGAGTGCCCACCACAATACCGCCAGCCTGGCCGAGCAATACGAGGCAGATGCTTACCTCAAAAAGCCTTTTAGCGTGGATGACTTCGACCGGGCCATTAAGTCCGTCCTGAAGATTGCCTAGCCGCATGAGCAGCCTGATTGGAACGCGCCAGCCGGTGCTGGACCGGGGCTGGGTCGAGTTGCAGGCGGTGCTGGGCAGCGACCTGGAAATTGTCAACGCGGCGCGAACCTCCTTTCTGGGCGAGAGCAAGGGCGAGGAACGCGACAAAAAGCTCCTCTTCTACCTGATGCAACACCGCCACGATGGCCCCTTCGAGATGGCCGTGCTCAAGTTCCGCATCCACGCACCCGAGGTGGTCTGGCGGCAACTGTTGCGCCACCGCACCGGCTCCTATAACCTGCAAAGCTACCGCTACATGGAAGCCGAAGCGGAGGAATTTTATCTGCCGCAGGCGTGGCGCTTGCAAGCGCTCAGCAACAAGCAGGCCAGCGCAGGCGCGCTGGACGGCCGCCGCCGGGCAGCAGCTCAGCGAACAACTGGCGGCCCACTACGCGGCCAGCTACGCGCTCTATCAGCAAGCGTTGGCGCAGGGCGTGGCGCGGGAACAGGCACGGCTGTTCCTGCCCGGTTTTGCGCTGTATAGCGTGGGGGTGGTGCAGTTTGATCTGCGTAACCTGCTGCACTTCCTGAGCCTGCGCCTGGCCCCGGATGCTCAATATGAAATTCGCGAGGTTGCCCGCGCCATGGCAGACTTCGTGCAACCCCTGTTCCCCTGGACCTGGGAAGCCTTCCTCCAGTTTCGGCAATACACTGCCTAACCTCCCAAAGCTGACCTCCCAAATGCTGGGGGGCAACTGTTCCCATCTTGACAGCCCCCTCACCGCGTACTAAGCTGATTTTGTGAGGCGCAAATGGAAAGACAGGTCTATGTTTCGGCGGATGATGGCCGCAACCCAACTCAATAGCCGGGTGATGCTCCTGCTGCTCTTTGTGGTGGCGTTGGGGTTAATGCAGGTGTGTTGCGACTTCAGCGAGGAAATCCCGCTGGAAGAAGTGCACCGCTCCCTGGCAGAAGTGGTGGTGGGGGCTGCTTCAGCCCAATTTTGGCTGGCGCAGGCTTTGCTAAGCCTGAGCGCGGCTGCGTTCAGGCGAGCGCACTGGGCCGGTTCAGCCCAGGTTGCGACTTTCCTACACCAGGCTGTCTATACCGTCTCGCCTTCACATTCCCCTCCCCAGGCCTAAAACAACTCCCATACACGCCCTGGATTTACCTGGCTGGTTGCCCTTGCCAGGGGTTGTGCCGTTTTCTTTCATCCCAACCTCAAGCACATCTATGGAGGATGCCCAGATGGGGCAGATCAGTTTAGGTCGATTCTTGCTCGGCAAGCCGCTCGCCACTGCCGAATTGCCGCACCAGGCCATCAGCCGCCCGATTGGGCTGGCCGTTTTTGCTTCGGATGCGCTCTCCTCGACAGCCTACGCCACCGAGGAAATCCTGATCATCCTGGCCCTGGCTGCTACAGTGGCCGGGTCTGGCGTGTTTAGCATCTCGCTGCCCATCGCGGTGGCCATTGCTGTGTTGTTGGTCATCGTGACCCTCTCCTACCGCCAGACGATCCATGCTTACCCGAATGGCGGGGGGGCCTACATCGTGGCGCGGGATAACCTGGGCGAAGCGCCCGCGCAGGTGGCCGGGGCGGCCTTGCTCACCGATTACATCCTGACCGTAGCCGTGAGCATTTCGGCGGGCGTGGCGCAGATCACCTCCGCTTTTCAGGAGTTGCTGCCCTATCGCGTGGAGATCGCGCTGGTGGTCATCTTCTTGATGACGATGGTCAACCTGCGGGGCGTCAAGGAGAGCGGGCGGCTCTTCGCAGTGCCAACCTACTTCTTTCTGGGCGTGATGTTCCTGACGCTGGGCGTGGGGCTGGTGCGCGCTATGAGCGGTACCCTGGCGCCCATCGAGCCAGCTTCCGTGGAGCCGATCCACTTTGGGGCAGGCACTTTGACGCTCTTCCTGGTGTTGCGGGCTTTTTCCAGCGGGTGCACGGCACTGACGGGCATCGAGGCTATCTCGAACGGCATTACAGCCTTCAAGCAACCGCGCAGCCACAATGCCGCCGTGACGCTCACCTGGATGAGCGGCATTCTGATCACGCTCTTTCTGGGGATCACCCTGCTGGCACACCAGATCGAAGCCATCCCCAGCGAAACCGAAACGGTGATTTCGCAGTTGGGCCGCGCTGTCTATGGCGATAACAGCCCGCTGCACCTGGCCGCCCTGGCCGGGACGGCGCTGGTCGCCGTGGTCTACCGCCGAATCGAGCGCGACGACGGGACCTGGACATTGCGCGAGACCGATCGGGTCGCGGCGGCGATGTTCGACATTCAAGCCAGCGGCGGCGCCGGGCAGCCGCTCTATCTGCTCGCCTTTCGAGTGCCCGAATGAACGTACGAGGACGAACGCGATGAACATCGTCGATCAATTGGTCGAGGTCGCCCTGCTCGGGGCCACATGGGTGCTGTATCTGCTCTTCGGGCTCTCGCTGGTGGCGTTCGCGGCCATGCTCGAGCGGGGGTGGTTCTTTCGCAAGAATCGCCGCGTCGGCGCGGCGTTGCAGCGCGAGCTGAACCGCGCGATTGCGGCCGACGACGAGGGGCGATCGCCGAGGTCCTGGCCGGCAATCACAGCATCGAAGCCCAG
>JAAUUD010000296.1 GCA_012031655.1 Anaerolineae bacterium
CGTTGGAGCGCGGCGACGTGGACGCCTGGGCGGGCCTCGACCCGATGATGGCGGAGACGGAGCTGGAGAAAGGCTCGGTGCTTTTCCATCGCAACGCCGACGCCAACACCTATGGCGTGCTCAACGTGCGCGAGGTTTTCGCCAAGGAGCATCCGGAAATCGTGGTGCGCGTGCTGCGCCAATACGAGCGCGCGCAGCAAATGGTCGATCGCGAATCCGGCGGCGTTGCGGAACACGCTCGCCAAGGCGGCGCGCCTTTCGGACGAGCTGCTGGGGATCATCGTGGCGTCGGGGTCGGCGGCGGGCATTTCGGCGGCCTTTAATGCGCCGATTGCCGGGGCGATGTTCGCGCTGGAGATCATCCTGGGCGCGCGCTTCAGCAACCGCTATCTGGGCGTGGTGGTGATTGCCTCTGTGTCCTCGAATGTGGTTTCGCGCGCGTTGCTGGGCACGCACCCGGCCTTTGATGTGCCGGCCTATCCGCTGCACAGCCCGCTGGAATTGCCGCTCTACCTGGTGCTGGCGCTGCTGTGCGGCACGGTGGCGGTGTTCTTTAGCCGCCTGCTGAGCAGCTTCGAGCACCGCTCCGCGCACCTGGGGCTGGCGCTGCCGCTGCGTTTTGCGCTGGGCATGGCGCTCACGGGGGTGGTGGCCATCGCAGAGCCACGCGTGCTGGGCTCCGGGCTGGAAGAAGTGGGCGAGGCCATCGCCGACTCGGAAAACTGGTTCGCGCTGGAAGCCATGCTGAGCCTGCTGTTTTTTAAGCTGCTGGCCACGCTCTTTACCCTGGGCACCGGCAACAGCGGCGGCGAGTTCGCGCCCAGCATGGTCATCGGCGCGATGCTGGGGGGCATCGTGGGCTATGCGGGCAACCTGCTGGCGCCGGAGGTGGTCCGCCAGCCGCAGGCCTTCGCGCTGGTGGGGATGGCCGCCTTCCTTTCGGGGGCCATCCGTGCGCCAATTACCTGCATCATCCTGGTGCTGGAGATGAGCAACGACTATCGGCTGATCGTCCCGCTGATGATGACGGTGGTCCTCAGCACGCTGGTGGCCGACCTGCTCCAGGCCGATTCCATTTATACCGAAAAGCTGACCACACGCGGCATCCGCTGGCAACGCGGCCACGATATTGACGTGCTGCAAACCGTCACGGTGGAAGAAGTGATGACCCGCGACTATGCCTCGGTGCTGCCCAGCACGCCGCTCAGCAGCCTGGTCACCCAGTTCAACGTCACGCACCAGCACGGCTTCGCCATCGTGCAGGATGGCCAGCTCTACGGCATCGTGGCCCTGAAAGATGTGGAGGCCGCGCAGGCCGCCGGGCAGCCGCCCGAAACCCCCGCCATCGCGCTCGGCACCACGCAGAATGTGGTCACCGTGCACCCGGACGACCCCGTGAACAACGCCCTGCGCCGCATGAACGCCTATCATGTGGGGCGGTTGCCCGTGGTGGCGCGCGCTGACCGCCGCACCTTCCTGGGGATGGTGCGCCGGGCGGACATCCTGCACGCCTACGACCTGGGCCTGAGCCGCAAAGCCTGGGAACAACACCGCGAAGAGGTCTTTCGGCTGCGCAAGAACCTGGACGACGTGGCCTTCATCGACCTCAGCGTGGGCGAGGGCGCGCCGATGGCCGGGCGCACCCTCAAGGAATTTCCGTATTCAGACGACTGCCTGCTGGTTTCGGTGCGGCGCGGTGGCAAGTCGATGATTGCCCATGGCGATACGCTCATCCTGCCCGGCGACCGCCTGACCGCCTACGCCAGCGAACACATGCAGGATGTGGTGCGGGCGCAGTTCGGCGGGTTGCCCGCCCCCCAACCGGAGCCAGATCGCTGAGCGGGGCTTATTCTTCTTCTGGCGCCAGCCAATACTTACCGCCGCCGCGTTCCCGGCGCAAAAAGCCATACTCCACCAGGTAGCGCCGCAGGTGGGCATAGTCCGGGTGAAAGCGCGTCAGAATCTGGTTGACTTCGGCCTCGGTGTAGGAGCGGTCGGCGGCAAAGCTGGGCGCAATCCAGCGCAGCACCACCAGCAGTTTCTTCTGCTTGGGCGGCAGTTGGGTCACCGCGCCATTGAAGGTGTAGTCCTTCAGCACGCGCTTTTCATCTTCCGTAAAGCCCAGCGCATCCATCCAGGCGTCGTTGGAGGTCGGCGGGGCCAGCTCCACCAGCTTTAACTGCCCCAGCAAGCGCTGCATGGCCTTCAGGCGCTCGGCATCGGCGCGGTAGATGCGCTGGGTGCCTCCGCGCGCAGGTTCACCAGCCCCACCTGGCGCAGGCGGGCCAGGTGGTGCGAGATGGTCGGCTCTTTGAGGTCCAGCAGTTCGGCCAGTTCGCCTACGCTGCGTTCCGCCTGGCAGAGCAAAACCAGGATGCGCAAGCGGCTTTCATCTGCCAGCGCCTTGCTAAGCTGCAAAAGCGTCATCAGATCGTTTTGGGTGTGGGTGGTGTCCTTGAGCACGGCAATGCATCCTTTCATGATGATCTAATTCGATGATCATCAAAGCAAGGCGCGCTGTCAAGGCTGGGGTGGCGGTGGCCCCCCAAAATCCGCTACCTGGCCAGGGCGCCACTCAGCCAGCGGGGGCGCAGTGCGCGCGCAGGCTGCGCTGGGCGTAGCTCAGGCTATGGTCGAGCGTCTTGAAGAAGCGAACGTGCAACCAGGGGAGTTGATTCAGGGCTGGGCGCAGGGGTTCTAGCTGAGCCGTGGCCACGCCGCTCATCGCCCAGGTCACCAGCAGCGGATGCAAAGGCTGGTTGCTGGGGTGGGCCAGGGCCAGCGCGGCGTTCTGGACGCAACCCGTTACTGCTGAGAAGTCGCTCAGCAAAAAGAAGCGCGGGCGGTCGGCCTGCTGCGCAAGCGCCAACAGGGTTTCGTAGCTGCTGAGCATGGCTGCAAAGTCCAGCCGCCCTGCCAGGCGATGGATCATCACCTGTGCCTCACTGTACCAGAATGGGCAATTTTGCATTCTAACCTTACCTTCACATGCTCAACATGTTTTCACCCTACATAAATTCGAGCGACTCTGCAATTTAAAGATGATCAAAATTTGTTGGGTTGGCCAGATGCGCCTTCTTGGGTTGGAGGATGGTTATAAACACAACGCACGGCTTGACCTGGTTTTGCCGCGCTGCTATAGTGTGATTTCACACCAATTAGAACATGCGTACTATACGCAAGGAGTTAAGCTCATGTCTAGCGACATCCCCAGTCTGATCAACGAGTGTGACGCGCTGACCTTTAAGCTGGGCGAAGCCGCCGACCGGGCGCGCATCCGCCGGGTGCGGCATGGCCTGCGCCGCTTGCAGCAAGAGCACACCCACCTGCAAAACGAGCTCACCCAGGCCCGCGCGCGGTGCGAGTCGCTGCAAACGCAGGTCATGCAGCTAGCGCAGGAGTCCCCCAGCCGCCCCGCCGAAGAACCCTGGGAGAACGTCTTGTTTATCTTCGATGATGAAGATGACGACGAAGGCTTTGAGGCCTTCTGGTCCCTGATGAGCAGTTAAGGCGGCGGAGGGCGCAACGATGGACCCGGACAACAGCCAGATTCAATGCCCCAACTGCGGGCATGTGGTCGAGCTTCCCTACAAGCCCATCGAAAAACAGATCCTCGACGCCGTGCGCAGTGGCGAACGCCACATGGGGAAGGCCACCACCATGCAGGTAGCGGTGCAGGTCTTTCTCTCGGATGACCAGACCTACCGCTACCTGCACAAACTGGAACGCGAAGGCAAGGTGCGCCGCGTGGGCCGCAAAGGGGGCTGGCGCAGCGCCGCCTGACCCACCCCACGCCCCCTAGCGCCGCCTGTGCGGGCCGCGGCTTCCAGAATCACCCGCACATCAAAGCTCTGCCCATCGCGGATGATGGTCAGCAAGGCCGCATCGCCGGGCTGGGTGTTTTCCGCCAGGTACCCAATGAGTTGTGACATATCGCGAACGCCTTCTCCATTGATGGCCGTGATCACATCGCCGCCAAGCTGGTAGCGTCGGCCATCAATGGTGCCTTCGCGGTTGTTGCCGCGCAGTTGCGCCCGCGAGGCCGGGCTTTCGGGGCTAACCCGCGCAATGAGCACTCCGCGCACGGTGGCTTCCAGGCCCATCAGCTCCAGAATATCCAGCGTGAGGCCGCGCCCGCTGATGCCCAGCCAGGTGTATTCCACCCGGCCATTCTGGATGAGCACCGGCACCACCCGCGCCACGGTGTTGCTGGGCACGGCAAAGCCAATGCCAGAGTTGCTGCGCGTTTCAGAGAAAATCATGGTGTTCACGCCCACCACCTCGCCGCGCAGGTTCAGCAAGGGGCCGCCAGAGTTGCCGGGGTTAATGGCCGCGTCCGTCTGGATCATCTCCGCGATGGAAAAGCCCGTTTCGGACGGGTTGGTGCGGCCCAGCGCGCTCACGATGCCCTGCGTCATGGTCCAGTTCTGGCCAAAGGGGTTGCCAATGGCCACCACTTCTTCGCCCACGCGCAAGGTGGCGGAATCGGCCAGGCGCACGGGCACCAGCACGCTGAGCTCCACGTTCACGCGGATCACCGCCAGGTCGCTATCGCGGTCTGTGCCCACCACCTCGGCACGAGCCAGCGTGCCATCATAAAAAGTGACATCGATGCTCTGGGCACCGTCCACCACATGAAAGTTGGTGATGATGTGGCCCTGCATGTCATACACAAAGCCAGAGCCTAGCCCCTCCGCAAAAAAGTTGCCGCCAAAGCTGTTGTCCTGGCTGACCACCTCGATATACACCACCGATTGCGCGTTGGCGGCAAACAGGTCCGCCAGGG
>JAAUUD010000297.1 GCA_012031655.1 Anaerolineae bacterium
GTGGCAGCGGCGACCCCGCCGTGCGCTTCTGGGGCGACGGACTTCAGCGTGATCTACAATGGGCGCGGTGGGTCGGTCCGAAGCTCGCCCGCCCGCCCCGGCACGCTGCGAGGTTGTGCTGCCGAATTAGCGGCCCGGCCATAACGGGTGAGGGGCAGCCCCTCACCCGTCGATTCGATGACCACCAGCGGGCGCGCCTCCAGGTGGTCAAGCAGGGCTTGCGTAAAGCGCCGAAAGCGCCAGCGAAAGCGCACAGCCACGCCCAGCGCAAAAGCAAAGTTGGCCACCCAGACCGCCGCCACCAGCAAGGGCTGCCCCAGGCCCAGCACCACCACGATAATCGTCAGGCTGTTGACCAGCACCAGCGGCAGGGCCGCCAGCAGGACCATCCCCAACAGCACCGCCGGAGAATAGCCCAGCGCAATGAGCGTTTGACCGGCGCCCTGGGCGCGCAGATAACCAGCGACGGGCATGGGGTAGCCCCAGGTCAGCCGAAAAATGCGCCGCAGGGTGGCCGCCTGCCCCGGGCTATCGTTCTGCACCTGCAAATCAGCCAGCCAGGCCGGGGCATCCTCAGAACGCGTCGTCAGGCGCGCCAGGCAATCTTCCAGCGAGAGCGGCGCCAGCGCACGGATGAGCATTGGATTGGCTTGCATACCTTTATCATCCTTGCTTACACTCAACCAAAGTGCCAGAAGCACCATTATAGAAAGGTGTAGCAGCAGCCACCGCTCCAGCGCCACCCCTTTTACCAGAAAGCGTACCTCTGGCCCCCATAAAAAGTCCATCCAGGCTGGCCGAAAGGGATAACCCCGCCCATGGCTTCTCACCCATCGCCCGCCCTCTATGTGGCCCTGCTGCGCGGGCCTTCCCAGAATTTGCAGTGCTTAGCCAGTGGTCACCCGTGCACAAAGCGCGCATCAGGTTTAGCGGATACGCCCTGGAAATATGGTAATCTAAGATGGTGGAAAAACGACCGAACTGGGTATATGCGTTTGAAGTTCTGTGCTTAGCTCAGGAATCGACCTGTATGTCTGAACAACCACTGGCTTACCTTGTTCTCCAGTCCAGTAGCTCTCAGGAAACCGGCGACCAGCCCCCGACCTTTGACATCACTGTGCCAGAGATCACCATCGGGCAAGCTGCAAACGCAGATTGGCGACTGACTGGGTTTCCCGATCTTGAGAAACTGCACTGCGCGATTCAATATGACAGCGCTAGCGGCAGCTATTTGCTCCAGGATCATTATTCCGAAGTTGGCACCTATCTTAACAACCAGTGGGTTGACCCGCTACGGACTTACCCGCTCGCTCACGGTGATGTCATCCGTCTGGGGCGTGAGGATTGGGAACCTGTCATCCTGAAGTTTTTGCTGCAAAACACCGCAGACAATGTAGAGCGAACCGCTCTTGACCCTACTCTGCGGGCGCCCACCGTGTTCCTGAGCTTCAGTGCCGCTGACCTGGATGTGGGAAGCTGGCTCACCCGTCAGCTTCAGCACAGCCTTAAGAACGTAACCATCTGGGGGCAGGATTACCACCTCCCGGAGCCCGATTTCCAGAGCGAGGTGGCGCCCATGGTCAGCCAGTCCTACATCCTGCTGGTGCTGCTCACCCCAGGGGCGCTGGTTTCTGCTGCGGTGCGCCAACACCTGGCTGTGGCAGATCGCCTGCGGGTGGCCATTACGCTGGTGTTGATAGAAGGCGAACCCGCCCAATACAACACTTGGCTGACGCGCTACCCGGACTGGTTCGACCTGCGCGAGGCCTGGCAAGGCAACGACGCAAGCTTCCTGGAAGCCCTGCAAAATACGCTGATCCACCGCTTGAATCTCACCCCCTAGGCAGATCTCATAGCCTGTCCTGGTCGCAGAATAGTTAACTCCATGTTACCATTTGAACACCTTTGGGTGGCGTTGGTTGGGCGTGTGGAGAACAAGGCGATGAACGGGCGCTACATTCTGCAGATGCTTTCGGACCGGGCTCATTTTCGTTTGCACGGCACCAGACCCATTGAATATGGGCTGGCGTTCCCGTTGCCAGGCTTTGCGGGCCGTTTCACCATCGGGCGAGACCCTAACTGCTTTATCCAGATCGTGACGGATAGCCAGATCGGCGTGAGTCAACTCCACTGTGTGCTCCGCTACAACAGCCAGGAGCAAGCCTTCTTCATTCAGGATGTTTCGCGCAATGGCTCCCGTTTCAATAATGTGGTTCACTACAACACCCTGGCCGAGTATCGGCTGGAAAGTGGCCATGTGCTGGAACTTGGGAATGGAAACGGCCTGGGGATTTCGATGCTGCTCTGGAAGAACCTGGCTGATCGCAACAACCTGCAAAAAACAGTCACCGACCCCACCGAACACGATCCAGAGCAGGACCCTTCCAGCACACAACTTGCCAACCACAAGCGTAAAATCTTTGTGAGCTATGCTAGGACCGACACCGGCATCGCCAACGCCTTGCTGCACATTTTACGTGATGGGCTTCCCACTACCCTGGTTTTTGTGGATCGTGAAATCCCGGGCGGGGATTCGTTCTCTCAAACCCTGGCCGACGAGATCGACACCTGCGATTTCTTTTTGATCATCATGACGCCGCAATCGCGCAATTCAAAGTGGGTGCGACGAGAAGTAGAGCGTGCCCTCAATCGCAGCAAAATCATCCTGCCCTATCTCGCTTCGGGCACAGGTGAGCAAGCCGCCCTGCCCTGGGTTGATGATCTACAATGGATCACCACCCCAACGCAACTGATCGACACCATCCGAAAGCATCTCAACAACACCAATTAGGGCGTTCAGCATCCCAGTAAGTTCAGGCAAGGGACTGCACCATGCATATTTATGTGGCCCTGCTGCGCGGGATCAACATCGGGCCGCACAAGCAGATCAAGATGGATCAGCTCCGCGCCCTGTGCACGGAACTCGGTTGGGACGCCCCGCAGACCTACATCCAGACCGGCAACGTGGTCTTTGAGCACCCCAGCACCCCACCAGAACGCCTGGCCGCCGACCTGCGCGCTGCCATCCAGGGGCAACTGGGCTTCGATGCGCCGGTGCTGGTCCGCAGCGTGGAGGAGTACCGCGCCGAAGTGGCCGCGAACCCTTTTGCGGAACGCCACACCAGCGAGCCGAAAGCCCTGCACATCGCCTTTCTGGGTGCGCTGCCCGCGCCAGAGCGCATTGCGGGCCTACCAGAACTGCCGGACCCGCGCGAAGCGTACGCCATCATCGCGCGGGCGGTTTATCTCTATTGCCCGGCGGGCTATGGGCGTTCCAACATCCCACATGCCTTTTGGGAACGCCACCTGAAGGTCCCCGCCACGGTGCGTAACTGGAACACCGCGCTGGCCCTGCGGGATTTGGCCACAGCCCGCGCCACCCCGCCAGACGCCTAAGCGCGCAGGTGTGGCGCCAGTTCCCGATAGGCGCGCAGCACCTCGGCCACGCCCCAGGCTTGTGCACAGGCCCCATGCGGCGCAAAGGGCGCTTCGGCGTCAAAGACTTCGGCCACCTGCCCCACACACCCAGCCAGCAGATGGTCCGCCAGCGGTTCCAGGTAGCTAAACGCCTCGTGGGCGTTTCCCAAAGGCGCGGAAGTGCGCGCTCACGAAGGGGCCAATCAGCCAACTCCAGACCGTGCCCTGATGATAGGCTCGGTCGCGGGCCAGGATGTCCCCGCCGTAGCGCTCCTGGTAATCCGGGTGCCCCGGCGCCAGGCTCCGCAAGCCGTGCGAGGTCACCAGGTGTTGGGCGCAAAGGTTCACCACGCGCTGAGCGCGCTCGCCTTCCAGCAGGGATAGGGCAGGCTTAGCGCCAAAAGCTGATTGGGCCGCAGGGTGGCGTCGTCCTGGCCTTCGGGCGTGTCGATGACGTCATAGCAGCAGCCCGCCGCCTCGTTCCAGAAGCGGGCCAGAAAAGACGCCTGCACGGCCACCGCCAGCGCGTTGAACTGCTCCGCCTCGTGGGCGTGGCCCAGCGCCGCCGCCACCCGGGCCATAATCCGCAGCGCGTTGTACCACAGCGCGTTGATCTCCACCGGCTTGCCAGTGCGCGGCGTGACCACCCATTTGCCGATTTTCACATCCATCCAGGTGAGCTGCACATCGCCCGTGCCCTGGTGCAGCAGGTGGTCTGCCGGGTCCATGCCAATGCCGTAGCGCGTGCCGCGCTGGTGCCAGGCGATGATGTCTTTGAGCACCGGGTAGAGGTCGCGGGCCAGGCTCAGGTCCTCCGGCTGGGCTTGCAGCAGGTGGTGCAGCGCCACAAAGAACCACAGGGTCGCGTCTACCGTGTTATATTCTGGCGCGCCCTGCCCATCGGGAAAGCGATTCGGGATCATGCCCTGGTCGACGGCATGGGCATAGGTGCGGAGGATGCTAACGGCGATTTCGTAGCGCCGGGTGGCCAGCGCCAGCCCCGGCAGGCTGATCAGCGTGTCGCGGCCCCAATCCGTGAACCAGGGATAGCCCGCCAGCACGCTATGCCCCGGTTGGCCATCAAAAAAGCGCTGCACAATGAACTGATCCGCCGCCAGCGCCAGTTGCTGAACCCAGGGCGGCGCAGCCTCCAGCCCGCTGGTGAGGCGCAACGCCTGCTGGCGGGCCTGTTCGGTGGCCAGGGCTTCGGGCCAGGGGGCGGGGGTCGTCATCTTCCAGCGTGGCCACCAGCAGCAGGGTCTCGCCGGGCGAAAGCCGCTGCTCGATCTGCCCGGCCTGAAGAGGTCTTCCTGATCATCCAGGCCGCGCGCGGCTTCCGTGGTCAGGTGGAAGGACC
>JAAUUD010000017.1 GCA_012031655.1 Anaerolineae bacterium
AACCGTACCCCACGACCTGGGTGATAGTCGAAGAGCTTTGCCAACGCGTGATTATCATTGACGCCGGGCAACTCATCTACGACGGCCCCCTGAGTGCCATCAAGCAACGCTTTGGCAAGTTCCGCCGCATCACCTTCGAGACAGCCGAACGCGTCAGTGGGGTGCAACTGCCAGAGGGGGTCGAAATAGTGGAAAAAGCGGAGCGCTCGCTGGTGCTCCGCTTTGACCGCACCCAGATTAGCGCCAGCCAGGTCGCCGCGAACCTGATGCAGCAAATTGAGGTAGCCGACTTTTCGCTGGCAGAGCCAGACCTTTCCTCCATCGTCAAGCAGATTTACCAGGGAGCCTTGCAGCATGCATAAGCGCCTGGATGCCTACCGCGCCATCGCTGCGCTGGCCCCCAAACACTACCTGGCCTATCAGGTGTGGGTGTGGACAGACTGGTTCACCAGCGCCATCGGCATGACCATCATGCTCTTTTTCTGGCGTGGCATCTACGCCAACAGCCCAACCGTGGCGGGCCTGGACTTCAACCAGACCATCACCTACATCCTGCTCGCGCAAATCCTGGTGGGGGTCACCTATAGCTCGCTGATCCTCAACGCGGGATACATGATCCGCGAAGGCATGATCGCCATCGAGTTGCTGCGCCCGGTAGACTTCCAGGCCCAGCGCTACACTTATGCTCTGGCTGAACTGGGCGTAGCGCTGCTGGTTCGCCTGCCCATCCTGGGCCTGGCTCTGCTCTACGGGTTACGCCTGCCCAGCGACCCGCTGGCCTGGGGCTGTTTTGCGGTTTCGTTGCTGCTGGGGCAAAGCATCCTCTTCATGTTCGAGTGGCTTCTGGCGGCGTTGTGCTTCTACACCACCGAAGTCTGGGGGCTGTATATGCTGAACTACGGCCTGATGCTCTTCCTGAGCGGGTCTGTGCTCCCGCTGGTCATGCTGCCGGATGCCGTTGAGATCATTGTCCGCAATTTGCCCTATGCCCAGGCGCTCTTTGTGCCGCTCTCGTTCCTGAGTGGCATCACCCCCGTGCAGGATGCCCCGCAGGTCTGGCTCCAGCAAGCGATCTGGTTGGTGGGCTTGTGGGCACTTTCGCGCTGGGTGTTCCGCACCGCCGCCCGCAAGATCACGGTGCAGGGAGGCTAGGCTGCACATGGGTATTGTTCGCTATTCACGGCTGTACTGGGTGTTCCTGATCCAGCGGCTCAAGCTGTTGATGGAATATCGCGCCAACTTCTTCATCGGGGCGGCCTCGACTGTGGCAGTCCAGGGCGCCGGGCTGCTGACCATTGGCGTGGTCATGAGCCAGGTACCGGACCTCAATGGCTGGACGCTGAACGAAATCCTGCTCATTTACGGGCTGATCACGCTCAGCAAGTCGATCAACCACATGTTCGCAGACAACCTCTGGACGCTGGGCTGGAACTACATCCGCAGCGGCAGCTTTGACCGCTTTCTGGTCCGTCCCATCAACCCGCTCTTTCACCTGTTGGCAGACCGCTTCTGCCACGATGGCATCGGAAACTTTCTGGTGGGGGTGGCGCTGGTGACGCACGCCTGGCTTAGGCTGGCCATCCCCCTCACCCTGGGCAACCTGCTTTACGTGCTGGTGGCCGTGCTCAGCGGCGGGTTGATCTTCATCGCGCTGAACCTCATCACCGCCACCAGTTCCTTCTGGATCATGAACTCGCTCCCGCTGACGCGCGCGGTGTTCGAAAACCACCTCTTCGCCCAATATCCGCTCAGCATCTATCCACGGGCCATCCACACCGCATTGACGTGGCTCATCCCCTATGGCTTTGCCTCCTTCTACCCGGCCAGCTACCTGTTGGGGCGCGAGGTCGGCGTGCTGGCCTGGCTGGGTTTGCCAGTGGCGTTGCTGCTGCTGGCCTTCGCCTATCGACTCTGGTTGTTGGGTCTTTCGCGCTATAGCGGCACGGGCAGCTAGCGCAATTCCAGGCTGATGGGGCAGTGGTCGGAGCCCAGCACATCGGGCTGGATGGCCGCCCCCACCACCCGCGCCAGCAAATCAGGCGAAATCACGAAGAAGTCAACCCGCCAGCCGACGTTGTTTTCACGCGCGCCGCTGCGGTTAGACCACCAGGTATAGGCGCCAGCCTGTTCTGGGTAAAGGTGGCGGTAGATGTCAATGTAGCCGCGCCCCAGCACCTCGTCAATCCAGGCCCGTTCCTGCGGCAAAAAGCCCGTCGTCCTGGCGTTCTCCCTGGGGCGGGCCAGGTCAATTTCGCGGTGCGCCGTGTTCACATCGCCACAGAAGATCACAGGCCGCCCTGCCGCGCGCAGGCCATCGCAAAAGGTCAAAAAGTCCGCCTTATATCGCATTTGAAGGGCACCCGGCTGTGGTCGCGGCTGCCGTTGGGGAAGTAGGCGCCAATGACCACAAAATCGCCATACTCCGCGACGATGGTGCGTCCTTCCGCATCATACTCTGGGATGCCCAGGCCCAACGTTACCTCTTGCGGCAACGTGCGGGTAAACAGCGCCACGCCGCTATAGCCTTTGCGTTCCGCCGCCGCCCAATAGGTCGTGTAGCCGGGCGGGTTCAGCAGTTCATCATCCAATTGATCTGGCGAGGCTTTGGTCTCTTGTAAAAAGAGGATGTCTGGTTGTTCGCGCTGCAACCAGTCCAGAAAGCCTTTCTTCTGCACCGCACGGATGCCATTGACGTTCCAGGCCATGATTTTCATGCTTTAGACCCTTAAGCAGCTATTCCTAAAACTAAGACCGGGATATCAATATCTGAAGCACCTCGGTGCTCAAGATCCCAAACAAACTGCTCAAAATAAGAAACTCCAGTGGACATCTGGTCGGCAAATTCCTTGACTGGAACGATCTCAATGCCCACGTTGATAAAGCCTAATTTATGAAATATTGTCATTTTGGCACAAACGTTGTACACCATAAAGGCATATTTCCCAAACTGAACTTCTACGCCAACATGGTTTTTGATGAAATCCATATCTCGAAAAGCGCCCTGCGTGCTGCTTGCTGGCTGGTAACCGTTAACGTAGTAAAGCTTAGAATAGTCGCAACTGACACGGCGATTCACCCACCCTTTGGCGAAAAAAGCTTCCTTGAATGCTTTGTTAAGGCCCTTGGGGCTGTAAAGCATACGCCCCACCATTGTTTTTTCAGCACTTTCTTTGGTGAGGTAGTTGCGCGCGTCTATAGAAACAACAGTGTGCTCGACTTCTGCAAAAGTACCAGGGTACTGAGCCTCAATTATCTCTCGTCCGTGCTTAAAAGAATACAATCCACCAATGAGCATCAGTGTTCCTCCGACCACTCTTCTGGGACTTGGGAGACTTTCTCTCGGCCAGAAGGCTGATGCACAGGCTTGCCCAATGGCCTGAGCTTCAGTGTGCCATTAGCATAGGCATGCAAACGCTGCCGAGCTACTTGCACATATTCTAAGTCTCTTTCGCTACCCATCCCGCGCCGCTCGTTCTTGATAGCAGCAATCAGTGTTGAGCCAACTCCAGCAAACGGATCAAGAACCCAATCTCCAGGATTGGTAAGGGCCAATACACAGCGCTCAACAAGCTCAACTGGGAACTGGCAGGGATGCAGTGTTTTCTCTGGATGATTCGCTTTGACGTTTGGAATATCCCAACAACCTGTCTCCCACTCGTCTATAAGGATTTCCCAAATATCAGAAGGATTCTTTCCCATTGGATTTCCAGATGGTTTACCGCGATTCTTGCCCTTAAAGTGGCGTTTTCCAGGGTACTTAGCAGGAACTCGCACATCATCCAAATTAAAGGTGTAGTTATTGCCCTTGGTGAACCAAAGCAGGGTCTCATAGCGGCCAGAAAACCGTTTACTTGCATGTAAACCGTGCCTAAAGTACCAGACAATGCGGTTACGCAAACGCAGGCCTATATCCTTGAACATGGGATAGTAGTAAATGTCCAAGGGAAAAACCTCGCCCTCCTGAACAAAGTTGCCGACTTGCCAGCAGATGCTACCCTCTGTATGCAAAACACGATTTATTTCTTCGATGACAGCCCTTTGCTCATCCAGGTAAGCATCAATTGATACTTTTGTTTCATAAGCTTTGCCTAGGTTATACGGTGGTGAAGTGATAATGAGGTTTACACTTTCACTGGGCAAAGAAGCTAAAAAATCAATTGCATCTCCAGGAAAGAGGATAAGGTTCGACTCAGGAGCAAATTGCTCCAGAATCTTGGGCGCAGAGAAAAGGGGTAAATTCATCGTTGACCTCCGTGACCATACCGCTAAATTATAACACGCCAGCCCAAACGACGACCGGCCAGCCCCGCCCCCAGCAACGCCAGCAATCCGCCTGCCAGCGCCCAGCCGGGCGCCCAGGGCTGCTCAAAACGGGGCAGGCTGGCTGCTTCCCAGGCGGGGGCAGGGTCTTCGTCTACGGCTTGCCAGGCGCTGCCATCCGGGTGGATGATATGCGTCACCTTCTTGATGCTGCGCGAGTTATAGTAAACACCAATCCAGGCCCCATCCGGCGACCAACGCGGCGAGAACACGTTCGCCTCTGCATCGCTCAGGTTCATGACCTCGCTACCATCAGGCCGCATCCGGTACACATCCCAATCGCCATCCCGCAGGGACATAAACGCAATCCAATCCTCGTTCGGGGACCAGGCGGGGCTGGCTTCGTCAGCGGGATGGTCGGTCAGGCGCTCAGTGTGCCCATCCGCCACCCGCAAGCGATAAATATCCCAGTTCCCCCCACGGTAGGACTGAAACACACGCCATGCGACCATCCGGGGACCAGCTCGGCGCCCCATCAAAAGAAGTCGTCAGTTGCTCAGCGGGACGGGCCCGCGCCGCAAAAGGCATCCGATAGAGGCTGTAATCTGTATAGGCGATCCAGCGTCCATCCGGCGAGAAAATCGGGCGCCGATAATCCCCAGGGGTCAGCGTGAGGCGGGTGCGGCGCCCATCGGCAAGGCGTTCTGCGTAGAGGTGGCGCTCGTGTTGGGGGTTGTAGGTTTCCACCAGGCTATAAATTGGCTCGGCAGGGGCGCGGCGCACCCAGGAGAGGTTCAGGCTCAGGGCGAGCAACAGCCCGGCCCACAGCAGCAAGCCAAGCCGCAACACGCTCATGGGCGCTCCGCCGGAAACCGGAACACCATAGCCTCGCCCATCATCACCCGTTGCCAATCCTGAGATGCCGCCGCCGCCCGAAAAGCCACCCCAGCACCTTTCACCGCCTCGGCCAGCAGTTCGGCATGATAAGCCGCCTGGCGCATCTCGTTATTGGGGATAACCCCCACTTGCAGCCATTCGTCCCCCTCCAGCACCAGCCCCACGGCCAGGCGCCGCCCACTAAAGCCGCGCACGAACACGCCCTCGATCCGCGTAAAGGGCACGTCCTCGCCCTGCACCGGGAGAAACTGCGCATTCGCCAGCGCAAAGCGCCCCGCCGGGGTGCGCAGGTCACCATTGGGAGCCCGGCTAAAGCTCGGGTCCGGGAGCAAAGGCTGGCCACGCGCCTTCCGCCACAGGGACACGCCGCCTGCCAGCACCAGGGCCAGAGCAACGAGCGCACCAAAGAGGTTGAATTCCGTCTCCATAACGCGTTTGCTTCACTCCGGGAAGGGGCCCCGCAAGGCCCCTCCCCTATTCCAATGGCTAGCGGGTCAGGGCGGCGCTTTCCTGCTCCGTCTCGGTCAGGAAGCCATCTACCAGTGCCAACCCGTCTGTCCAGAAGGTTGGGTCGCTGAGGTCCACGCCCAGCGGCGCCAGGATGTGATGGGGATAGGCCGACCCGCCCGAACGCAGGGCTTCCAGGTAGCGCTCGGCAAAGCCTTGGGTGCCTGCTGGTGCCGCGCATAGAGCGCCCAGGCCAGCAACTCGCCAAACGCATAGGCATACACATAGCCTGGCGTATCGATCATGTGCGGGATGTAGCTCCACCACAGGCCATAATCCTCGCGCAGGGTGACGCTGGTGCCATGCATGCGCGCTGGGTTTCCAGCCAGGTGGCGTTGAGCTGCTTCGCAGAGAGTTCGCCCTGTTCCCGGCGCAGGGTGTGGATGCGATCTTCAAAGCGATTCATGGCGGTTTGCCGGAACACCGTCTTGATCACATCCAGAATCTTGCCCAGGCGCATCGCCACCCGCACTTGTGGGTCGGTCTGGCGCTGGATGAGGTGGTCAAAGACCAGCATTTCGCCAAAGGTAGAAGCCATCTCTGCCGTGGTGAGGGGCGTGCTGTTCATCAGCTCGCCCTGGTCGCGCCCCAGGTATTGGTGCACCCCATGCCCCAGTTCGTGCGCCAGGGTCATCACATTATCCTGGTCACCCAGGTAGTTCATAAAGATGTAGGGATGAATGGCTGCCGAAACCGAAGCACTGTAGGCCCCACCGCGCTTGCCCTGCACCGGTGCGGCATCGATCCAGTGGTGGTCAAAAAAGAGCTGCGCGATTTCTGCCATGCGAGGGCTAAAGGCGCCAAAAGCCTCCAGCACGGTGGCTTGGGCATCTGGCCAACTTACATGCTGTTTGACCTCCAGCACGGGCGCATAGCGGTCATAGTCAAACAACTCGTCGTAACCCAGAAACTGCTTGATGAGTGCATAGTAGCGCCAGACGATGTCATAGCGGCTGGTGACGGCGTTCACCAGCGCATCCACCATGCTGTCTTCGATCTGGTTGGCCAGATTGCGCGAGGCAATCCAGCTTTCGAAGCCGCGCAGGCGGTCGCGGCTGGCTTTGTCTGCCAGCATAGTGTTGTACACAAAAGCGGTGGTGTGGAGGTGCGTCCGCAACCCTTCGGTCATGGCGTTGGCGGCCTGCTGGCGCACCTGGCGGTCGGGGTCTTCCAGGCGGTTGAGCACCTGAGACTGGGTGAGCCTTTCCTCGCCAATCTGAAATTCAATCCGGCTCATCACCTCGCCAAAAAAACGGCTCCAGGCTTGCATGCCGGTCAGCGAAAGCTCGCTCATCAGCTTTTCTTCTGGCTCAGAGAGGGTGTGCGGCTGGTAGAGGCGCTCCATCCGCAGATAGTGCTGGTAGTGGGCCAGTGCGGGGTCGTTGATGAGCGCCTGGGCGGGTTCTTCTGGCGCGTTGGTCCATTCCAGTTCAAAGAACAACACCACCTGGTTAATCTCGTTCAGAAACTCGCGCGATTGCGCCAGCAGCTTGCCCCAGGTGGCGTCCTGCGTGGCGGTGGTCCAGGCCAGGTGCGGGTAGGTGATGAGGCGCTTGGCCAGCGCGGTGTTGGCTTCGTAGGTTTGCAGCGCCTCCAGCATCTCTGCTGCGCTCAATTGCGCCACCCGCCCACGATATTTCTCGGCAAAAGCCTGGGCTGCGGCCCGCAGCGCCTCGCGGCCCTGGGCAATTTGCGGATCATCTGGGGCCAGGTAAAGGTCATTCAGGTTCCAGCGCACGCTTTCGGCGCCAGTGGTCAGGGGAGGAGCCACGGTCATCAGGTTATTTTCCTATCTACCTTTGTAATCCAAAAAGGTGGCGCGATTATAACGATTTTTGCGGCACAAGCTAAGCCCCGGCACTAGCTGCATCAAAAATCTCTAACCAGAGCGTAGGCCAATCGTCAACCAGCCTGTCAGGCATATGATAGAATAACCTCGCAATTCTGACGGGTGACCCCGTTGGATGTGTCGGAATAGTTAGATGTGGAGTTGTGCGCGGTATGCTTGAACACATTCGCTGGCTGGGACATGCCAGTTTTTCATGGACATCACCCCCTCGATTGCAATTGACCCTTACGCAATCATCCGTGGGGGACAGCAAGCGGACCTGATCCTTATCTCTCACGAACACTATAAGCACTGCTCTCCGGCGGACGTTGCCAAGCTCAGCGCGGCCCATACGCGCATCATCGCCAACCGGAGCGCAGCGCAAGCCCTGGAACTGCCTGGCGTAACGGTGCTGCGCCCCTGGCAAACCATCAGCTTTGGCCGGACGAGCATCCGTGCTGTGCCTGCCTACACCTTCCGGGGCGACCACCCCGCCACGCGCGAAAACCTGGGCTTCGTCATCTCCAGCAACTACACCGACGTTTACTACGCAGGCGACACAGACTTCGTGCCAGAGCTACGCAATCTGCGCTGCGATATCGCCATCCTGCCGATTTCTGGCAAAGATGGGCTGATGAACCTGGATGCCATGGTGGAATTTGTGGAGAGCGCTCGCCCACGTGTGGTGATCCCCAGTCATTTTGGGGGCGGCCTGCGTACCCAGACAAATGTCGAATTGGCCGCCTTCGAGCGCGCGCTGCGGGGCCGGGCACGGTTGGTGCTGCCTTCAGAGGCCGAGTTACTGGCCTGGCGCTAGGGCCAGGTCCGGGCAACCCGGCCCTGCTTGTTAACTTGGCAAGCGCCTAGCGCCCGCTTTCCATCGCCACCTGCAAAGCCACCGCCAGGTTATCCACCACATCCGACGCGATGTTGCCGCGTTCGGGTTGTTCGTGGGTGCCTGCCCAACCATGCAACCACACACCAGCCACCGCTGCTTCGTAGGGAGCAATGCCCTGCGCCAGCAAGCCTGCAATGGCCCCGGCCAACACATCGCCGGTCCCGGCGGTGGCCAGCGCAGCGGAGGCAAACGGGCTGACTGTAGCGCGGCCATCCGGTGCAGCGATGACCGTAAAAGCGCCCTTCAGCACCACCACTGCGCTCCACTCCGCCGCATAGCGTAGCGCCAGGCCCACCCGGTCTGCCTGAATGACCTCACGCTCTAACCCGGTCAGGCGCCCGAATTCGACCGGGTGCGGCGTCAGGATGGTGTTTTCTGGCAACAGCTTTGGCCAGTTTTCGAGCTTGGCCAGCACATTTAACCCATCCGCATCAATGACCAGGGGCGGCAGCGGCGCAAACTTGCTTTCGGTGAGCCCTTCGCCATCGCCTTCTTCTTGCTGGACCCTAAAGCCCAGCCCGGCCACCCGCTTTTGGTGCCCGACTCCGAAGGGCGCCAACAGCTCCTGCAAGAACTCCTGGGTGTCGTCTTCATCCCCCAATACCCGGGGCCCCCATCAGCAATGCATGGGTAGCCCCTTCAGCTCTTCCCGCACGACCTTGGCTGCGCCCTTATTGACCAGGCCCATGTTGTTTGGCAGGAGCACCCAGGTCGCCTCTGGCAGTTTGCCCGCCAGCGCACCCAGAATTTGCTGCGGCACCCCCACCGTCACCAGCCCTGTCCCCACCCGATAGGCCGCCGCCGCACAGAAGTACGCCGCCCCGATGAAGTTCAGGCTACCAGAAACCACAAACGTCTTGCCAAAGGTGCCTTTGTGCGCGTTGCGGGGCGCTCTGGCAGGGCCGCGCGGACTGTTTCTGCCGTGGCAAGCTCCAGCTTGACCTGCGCGAGTGTCTCCAGGGCCGGGTCCAGGCCGATGTTTGCAATATGCAGCACACCCACTGCTTCGGCCCCAGGGAAGGTCAGCAAACCGGGCTTGGCGGCGCCAAAGGTCACCGTTTCGTCTGCTTCCAGGGTCAGTGGGTCCAGTTCACCCGTATCACAATCCAGGCCGCTGGGGCAATCCACCGCAATCATGTAGGGGCGCGGGGGGAGGCGGCACGGGCACTTCTTCCTGAAAGGCTTCCACCGTCGGATCAGCAATCAGTTCCTCTAGGGGTTCGGTGGGGGTGAGGTTGCGCTTACGGGGCGAGTTTGCCCGGCGGTTTTCCAGCGCTGTACGGACGGTCTTCAAGTATGCGGCGGCCTCACCTTCCAGCGGCAGGCGCGTGCCGATGCCCAGCAATGCATCAACCAGGATATCTGCATCCAGCACCAGGTTCCTGAGCACCCGGCGGTCGCTCACGTCGTTCTCCGCATCCGCAATAAACACCCCAGCTTCGCGCACATCGGCCAAAACCGCATCCTGGCGCGGCTTGAGCAGGTAGCAACTCACATGCGCGGCGGGGTAGTTCTCCTTGAGGTAGCGCGCTGCCACCAAACCATCGCCGCCATTGTTGCCCGGCCCCACCAGGAGCAACACACGCGCCTCCGTCTTGGTGTTGAAGTCCGTAGCCAGGCGCAGCATCACGCGTTCTGCAATCGCCTGCCCGGCCAGGTCCATCATGGCCGCATAAGGATGCCCGCCAGCATCCGCAGCGGTCTCAATGGCGCGCATTTGTTCCGTTGTTACGATTTTAGGCATCGACTCGCCCTTTCCTCGGTTTCCATAAGCCTGTGTCTGCATACCATTGTAACGTCTCTCGAACCCCTTCCTCAAACGGGGTGGGGGTAAAGCCCAGTTCCTGGCGCGCCTTTGCAATCGAGATGCGCCACTCGCCAAAAATATAAGGGCGCATGTTGATAACATAATGTGGCTCGCGCCCCAGCGCCCCCCCCAGCGCAGTCAAAAGACGCGCAAAGGGGATCATCACCCAACCCGGCGCATGCAACCGAAACGCCGACGTCCCAGAAAGCCGAGCGATGGTCTGTTCCACCTCGCGGTGGGTGAGGGACTGGCTGCAAATGTTGTAAACTTCGCCGGGCCTGCCGCGCTCCAGGGCCAGCAGCAAACCCTGCGCCACATCCTTGATGTAAGCCGGAAAGGTGAGGTGCCGCCCACCATCCACCCCCATCGGCAGATGATTCACCAGCGGGTCTTCAAAGAACAGCTTGTTAAAAGCATAGGTGCCGTGCGGTCCATAAAAAGCCCCCCCCGCACGATGACCCCGCGCAGGCCGCCGGACTGGTGTGCGGCCAGCAGCAGTTGCTCTGCCGCCAGCTTGCTACGCTGATAGGCATCGACAGGTTGAGGCGGGCAGGTCTCATCAATCAGGATGGGCTCGCGCGGGTAGCCTGCCACCGCAATCGTGGAGACATACACCAGTTTCTCGACCCCCGCTTGCCGGGCTGCCTCCAGCACATTATGGGTGCCCAGGGTATTGGCCGCTTCAAAATCGGCGGCACGACCCCAGAAGCGCCACAGCCCGGCGGCATGGATGACATAGCGCGCACCCTCGGTAGCGCGCTGCACCGTGGGCAGATCGGTGATATCTCCCTGAAAGATATCTACCGGAAGCGGCCCCAGCCAGGGATACGCTTCTGGCTGCCGGGTGATCACCCGCACAGCGTAGCCTGCCTGGAGCAAGAGCGGCAGCATATTGCGCCCCAGAAAACCCGTCCCCCCCGTCACCAGGATCATGCTTGCCATTCTCCGCGCGGGCCCCACGGCCACGCTTGTTCCATGATGCCTGCCATCGTAGCGCAAAAGTCCACTTGCGGCTAACTTTCCTGGCATGGGGCACGTATAATTGTCAAAAGCAAGTGGTAAGGATCATCATGAGCGAGCGTAAAGACCTGGACATCCGCCCCGCCCCGCCTCCCATCATCGAAGAACGGCCTGCCCCCATGCGTGAAGGCCGAGATGCCCAACCCGAAGGCCCCCGCCGGGGGTGCCTGGAGCGCAGCCTGTTGTATAGCACTTCCTGCGCGGTGCTGATCATCCTCATCCTGACGGGCGGCGTTTTGCTGGGCGTGGAGCTCATCACCGATGCGCTGGAAAACGTTGCAGAGAGTGTTTCTGATGTGTTTGACAACGACGACACGGTAGAAATTAACATCGGGCCGATCATCCAGGCCTTTCAGGAGCAAGCCTTTCTGGAAACTGTGCGCCAGAACCAGCAGTTTGACGCCAACGCCCGCGACAACATCCGCCTGGGCGGGGTCATCCCCAGCCCCATCTCGCGCGAGGTGGATTTACGGGCCTACATCACGGTAACGGCTGGCGTGGACCTGCAACGCATGACCAACGAGGACTTTGTGACCGATGAAACCACCAACACCCTGACCATCTACCTTCCGCCACCACAGATCAAAGACTGCATCTTTGACATCGAAAACTCGCGCTTTGAGTACAACACCTATTGCAGCGCGGTAGCGCGTTGCCGCGACCTGCAAAGCCACGTGCAAGAAGAAGCAATGGCCGCCGCGGCCACCCAGGGCATCGAAAACACGCTGGAAATGGCCCGCACCAATGCCCAGGACCAGATTCGGGAGTTGGTGACGCAGAGCGGCTTCACCGGGCGCCTGCTCATTGAAGAACGCGGCGAGCCCCTGCACCCGGTCGCGGTTGACGGAACCTGCTATACATACTATCCTGAGCCGCCAGCAAGCGCGGAGTAGCAAACTTTCATCGGGAGCGGGGATCATGACCACCTTGGTAACGGGCGGCGCGGGCTTCGTGGGCAGCCACATTGCCGAAAAACTTTTGCAGCAGGGCGAACGTGTTGTCGTGCTGGATAACTTCAACGACTATTACGACCCGGCCCTCAAGCGCGCTAATGCCGCGCGCCTGGCACGGTTCGAAGGCTGCACCATCATCGAAGGGGATGTGCGCGACCGCGACCGGGTACCACGCCTCTTTGCCGAACGCGATATTCAGCGTGTGGCCCACCTGGCGGCAATGGCCGGCGTACGCTTTAGCGTGGACCAGGCTTTTCTCTATGCCGAAGTGAACACGATGGGCACACTCAACTTGCTGGAAGCCGCCCGCCAGCATGGGACCCCCCACTTTGTTTTTGCCTCCACCTCTTCGGTCTACGGCGCCACATCGCGCTTGCCCTTCACAGAAGAAGACAC
Source organism: Anaerolineae bacterium (assembly GCA_012031655.1). Taxonomy (GTDB): domain Bacteria; phylum Chloroflexota; class Anaerolineae; order Aggregatilineales; family J027; genus JAAUUD01. Next base: position 12,567 of record JAAUUD010000017.1, read on the forward strand.
CGCCGACCGCCCCCTGGCCGCCTATCCTGCCAGCAAGCGCAGCGCAGAGTTGCTGGGCCATACCTACACCCACCTCTTCGGGATGAACTTCACTGCGCTACGGCTGTTCAACGTCTATGGCCCCGCCGCGCCAGACATGATGCCCCTGCGCCTGATGCACGCCATCACACGCGGCGAACCGATTACCATCTTCAACAATGGCAACATCCACCGCGACTGGACCTACATTGACGACACCGTGCAGGGCATCCTGGCTGCGCTGGACCGACCTCTGGGCTACGAGGTGATCAACCTGGGCGTGGGGCACCCGATTTCGCTGAGCGACTTCATCACCACCATCGAGCAACTCGCGGGCAAAACGGCCATTCGCCACACCGTCCCAACTCCGCTCAGCGATCCGCCGATCACCTTCTGCAACAACGAGAAGGCGCGGCGCCTGCTGGGCTTTGACCCCCAGGTGCGGGTGCAGGATGGCCTGGCCCACACCTGGGCGTGGTTCTGCCAGACCTTTACAGGCTGAGCATATAGGCGATGAGGTCGGCAATATCCTGTTCGCTCAGGTGCTCCTGATATTCTGCATACATGCTGTTGGAATACCCGCGCACCACATGCGCAGAGGGGTTCACAATGCTCAGGAAGCTATATTCCCGGGCATCCTGGCCGTTGACGGTGTTGCCTGCCCGCTCCCCGTAGCCAGCCATGCCAGGCCCATTCAGGCGCTCATCCGTGATGGCATGGCAGGAGCGGCAGGTGGGCACTCCGTCCGCCAGTTCAGCGCGGAACAGGTTTCCCCCGCGCAGCACATCGCCCTGGGCGGGGATGTCCTCCAGAGCATATTTCTGCTCTTGCTGGCAAGCCACCAGCAGAAAAAGCACAGCCAGCAGCCCAGCCAGCTTAATACCCTTGCGCATCAGCGCATCCTTTCAGGTAAGTTGAATTCACTTGATCAATAGCGCACCTGCGAGCGGCCCGCCATAGACCAACGCGCTCCAATACTGGAGTGCTGTGGCTCCGGCCCGCTGAAAATCGTGTGCGCTGGCCCGGTTAAGCGCCCCACCACAGCCAATCACGTCAATGCCGTAGCCCTGGCGCCGCACTTCTGCCGCGAGCAGCGCCGTGGCCTCGACTGCGGCCTGATGCAGCACCCCTCCCCCGGCCCCGCCCACCTGCCCGGGTTGGCCTGGCGTGGGCAGCGGAAGCGTATTGGTGGCCACGATAGCCGCCGCGCCAAACTCCGCGCAGGCCCGCAGCAACGCCTGGTATTGTTCCTGGGCCAGGCCAGGCCCCACCTTCACCCAGAGGGGCGCCCGGTTGCCCAGGCGCTCCACCAAAGCCCAGACCAGCAAGCGCGTTTTGGCGCTCGTCTGGTGCGCGCCTGGGTCGTCTTCGGTGTTCGGGCAGCTTAAGTTGAGCGTGACCCAACTGGGCAGCAGCTCCGCCGCCAGGAAGTGCTCCAACGCAGCCAGCAGTTCGGCGGCTTCCTGTTCTGGGTCGCTCAGGCCAGGCGAAGGCGCCAGATTGAGGCCCCAGACGGGCGGGAGCGGCCTGGTTCGCAAAAAGGCCGCCGCTGCGCGCGCGCCAGGGTTCTTCAGGCCCACCCGGTTTTGCGTCGAGCGCGTTGGCGCCATCCGCCACATCACCTGACCGGGATTGCCCAGGCGGGGTTGCGGCGTAAAGGAGCCAAATTCAACTGGCCCCACCAGCAAAGGCATGGCGCGCACCCTGGGATGAGGTTTTGCCCGGCAGCCAGGGCGGCCAGTGCGCTGGTTTCGTCCGCAAAGCCCAACCCTTTAACAAAACCCGCCGCCAGGATAGCCGGATGCGGCAGGCGCACGCCACCAGCCAGAGTCGGGCGCTGCGGAAAGCTGGTGCGGTGCAGCGTTTGCAAGAGGGGGTGCAACGCGGGCGCAACATCCAGGGCGCCTAGCCATTCCAGGGCACGGGCGTGCGCAGCCTGGGCATCCTGGCGGAACAACCCGGGGCGCGCCACGTTCGTGTACAGCCAGCGATAGAGAGCCAACCACAACGCTCGGCTCACGCGGCAAAGCCATTCTGCCCAAAGCCAGCGCCAACCAGCACGCGTTCGCCATCGTAGACCTGCACGCCCCGTATCCAGACTTCGCGCACCGCCCCGCAAACTTGCATCCCTTCAAACGGAGACCAGCCACAAGCCGTGCGTAGCCGCGCCCGTTCGATGATATAGGTGGCGTCGAGGTCCACCAGCGTGTAGGTTTCGGGCGGGGTGTGCACGCCCCACAAGCGGCGTGGCGCCGCGCTGATGAGGTCCACCATCCGCGCCAGTTCCAGGCGGCCTTCGCGCACGGCCTGGCACAGCAAGGGCAGGGTGGTTTCCAGCCCGGGCACACCCCAGGGTGGGTTCTCGCTCTCTTTTTCTGCGATGCCGTGCGGCGCATGGTCGGATTCAATGACATCCACCACGCCATTCTGGACCGCTCGCCACAGCGCATCGCGGTCTGCGGCAGTTTCTAGCTCCGGCTTCATGCGTCCAAAGCCGCCCAGGCGCGGCAGGTCCGCCTGCGTCAGCCAGAGGTGGTGCGGCGTAACCCCAATACTGATGGGCAGACCTTCTTCTTTAGCTGCGGTCAGCCGTTCGGTTTCATAGCGCGATGAAATGTGGCAGAAGTGTGTCTGCCGACGAAACGCACGCACCAGCGCCAGGATGTCATCCACGGTTTCTTCTTCTGCATGCACTGCAATAGGCCGAGGGCTGTTCCACGCGCGATAGTGTTCTGCGCGCACGGCCTGGTCTGCAATCAACAGATTGCCGGTGGTGGCGTTGTTGTAAATCTTGAGGCCGCAGGCGTGCGGCGCCAGGGTGCCGTAGTGCTGCCAGTTGCCGTCTTGCGCTGCACCCCAGGTAAACCCCCCAATCGCAATAAGCAGAGGCGCCTAGCGTGGCCAGCTTGCGATCTAACGCGGCCCTGGCGGGGGGCTATACGCTGCTTTGCGACATGCCAAACACCGAACCCGCCAGGGCCGCGTCGGTTTCGCTGGCGAAGGTCGATTTATGTGCCCATTCCATATCCCGCAAATGCACGTGCGGGTCCATCATGCCATCAATGCGCAACAGCATAGGCGGTGTACTCCCTTCTGGTGCTAAGGATACACCGCCTGCCAGCCGCGATCAATGTGCGGCGTGGTGGTCGCGATACCAGCGCACTGTCGTTTCAACCGCCGTTTCAAAGCTGCTGGCGTGGTCGCCAAAGGCAGCGGCATAGGCATCGTGCCGCATGATGTGCGGCTCGTTGAACTCATAGAGCATTTCTTTGAGTTCGCGTAGGATGGGCACAAAGGGCGACAGCCCACTAACCATCAGGGGCGGCATCACGCTCACCTTAAAGGGCTGCCCCGCTGACGCATAGATGGCTTCGAGCCAGGCGCGGGTGGTGGTGGTGGGCGGGCTGGGCAGGTGCCAGGCCCGGCCCAGCGCTTCGTCGTGCTGGCCCAGGGTCACCAGTGCCTTGCCAATGTCCGGCATGTAGGTATAGGTGTGGGGCGTGTCGATGCTGCCGATAAACTGCGCCGCTTTGCCTTGCAAGGCCGCCGGAATCACCCGGTCGCCCATGGCAGACCCCAACACGCGCGGCCCACGAAATCCGAAGCACGGCCCGCCGTGGCGCGGATGTCGCCGCGCTGGTGCGCCGCCATCAGGTCCTGCGCCATCCTGGCGCGGGTGGTGCCCTTACGATTAGTCGCGCCAAAGGGCAGGTCCTCCGTCAGAGGGTGGCCGTCCACCAGGCCATACATATACAGGTTTTCCATCATCACGAGCCTGGCCCCGCTGGCGCGCGCCGCCGCGATAAGCCCCGCCTGTAAACCCGGGAAAACCTTCACCCACTCGGTATAGGCCGGGTTGACGCAGCCATAGAGCACTTCAGCACCCTCGCTGAGCGCTTTGGCGGCTTCCGGGTCGCTCACATCCCCTTTGCGCACCTCGACCCCCTCTGGCACCAACGCCTCACCACGCCGGTTCACCACCCGGATTGAGCGCTCGCCCTGCGCCAGAAGTTCATCCATCACGGCCAGCCCCACCGGGCCACTGCCAAAAATGACGTGCTTCATCCCAATTTGCCTGTTCTGGCTCCGCAGAGCCACTTGATTTGCCTGCTATTCTGAAAGATTCAGCCCCATCTGGGTGTAAAGGTGGCACATGGTGTGCGCGAAGAAGGCATCCGTTTGCCCCACCACCGGTTGCAAGTGGTTGAACAGCTCCAGCATCAGAATGCCGTGTAGGGGCATCCAACCCACCACGCTCAGGTAGAGCGCTTCGATGGGCGCCGACTGCCTACCCGGACCGCGCAGGGTTTCCAGGTGCTGCACGAACCACGCTGGGACCCTGGGTTGCTCAACCTTGCCTTCGGCCAGCCCTTCGGCCAGCAATTCGGCCAGGATGGCGAGATTGCGCGAGGCCGCCGGAACGGTCTCTTCGCGAGGCGCTTCGTATCCGATGATCGGATTGCCATAGATCAACTGAAAATCGACCGGGTGTGCCAGAGCCCAGCCCCGATAGGCCGCGATGACCGCCATAAAGCGCTCCCCAAAGTTGCCCGTTGCAACGGCCTGAGCAGCCTCGAGGTGATCCGCCAACGCATTAAACGCATCCACAATCAAGGCAGTGACCAGCGCATCCCGGTTTGGGTAGTAGCGGTATAGCGCCGGTGCCGTGAGGCCCATGCTCCGCGCCACCGCCCGCAACGAGAGGTCCGCCGTGCCGCTTGCGGCCATTTGTTGCCGCGCAACAGCTTTGATTTCTTCCAGGGTGGCTGCCCGCACCTGGTCGCGTCGGGTCGCGGTCATGCTGCACTTTCCCCTCACCTGTTATAGCCGCTTACTTTAGTGTACACTGTTTACAGTTTACGGCGTTAACAAACAAAAGACCATCCCCCAGATGGCCGATTTACGGGATCTTCAGTTTTCGAGCAAGGGTCGCTAAACGGCGCGCACGCCCATCACCAGGGCTAGCAGCGCCATCCGCACAAACATCCCATTTTCCATCTGGTTAAAATAGATGGCGCGGGGGTCGCTATCCAGCACGTCATGGTCCTGCGGGGTGCCCATTTCGTTCTTGCGCGGCATGGGGTGCATCAAGATCGTGTCAGCGCGCGCTTTGTTCAGCAAGGGCGGGCGAAAGACGAACGCATCGCGGATGGCATCGTATTCTGCGCGGTCGCTGAAGCGCTCCTCCTGGACCCGGTCCAGTAGATTACGTCGCTTTCCCCGATCACATCATTCAGGCGTGCCGTTTCCACAATTTGCAAATCGGCGTCAGTTTCCCTGAGGAAGCGCTTCACATCGTCCGGCATACGCAGGCTCTCTGGGGCCACAAAGCACAACCGCATCCCCCGTGCCCCGTAAAGCGCCACCAGCTTGGCCAGAGAATGCACCGTCCGACCGTGCCGCAATCCCCCACCAGCGTAATCGTCAGATCATCTAGCTTGTTTTTGTGGTCCAGAATCGTGAAGAGGTCCAGCAAGCCCTGGGTTGGGTGCTCGCCAATGCCATCGCCGCCGCTCAGCAGCACGGTTTTGCTCACGGTGCGGTCAAAGAGCCGGTCCAGGTAGTAGGCGGCTTCGTAGGAGGAGCCGACTTCCGGGTGGCGCAACACAATAACGTCCGCATAGCAGCCCACCGCGCGCACGGTGTCGGCCAGGTTTTCGCCCTTGTAGACGGACGAAAACTGCACCCCGTTGCTGGCAATAATCACATGCCCGCCCAGCCGCCCCCATGCCGCCTGAAAAGACATATCCGTGCGTGTGCTGGCTTCAAAAAACAGCGAGGCCATCACCCGGCCTGCACACAGGTTGTTCACGCGAAAATCCTGCTTGCGGACCCGCTCTCGCAAGGTGCGCGCCACATCCATCACCTTGACCAGGTCATCATGGGCGAATTGCTCTACGGTGATGATGTGCTTGTCCTCAAAGTTGCCGTTGATGCGCGGCGGGGTATAAATCTCTACATAGCGTGCCGATTGGCGAAGATCGTTGCTAGCCTGGACTGGGTTGCTCATCTGGGTCCTGTCCCCCCTTTCTGGTGCAGCCTGGCCGTGGGAGAATGCCTCTGCCCAGCACCGTTGAGTGTAGAGGATTCCCAGCGCTTTGGCAACGGCTTCCGGCGCGCCAGCTTGGTTATGCGAACGCCGCAAGCACATCGTCTAGTTTCTGGAGAACCCTATGGCAATCTTTCAATATGACCCAGCGATCTGGCCCCGCTTCCCGTTGCTCAGCAGCGGGGTTATCCTGGCAGAAGGGGTGCAGAACCGCCCCACCCCGCCCGAAGCCCTGGCGCTCTACCAGGCAGAACAAGCGGCAGTCAGGGCCCGCCTGGGCGATAGCCCCTTGAGCGAGGTACCCTCGCTGGCAGGCTGGCGCGCCGCCTTTCGGCAGTTCAACGTAGAGCCCACCAAGTACCGTAGTGCTGCCGAAGCCCTGCTGCGCCGCCTGACTAAATCTGGCGACATCCCCAGCCTGAACTTGCTGGTGGACCTGGGCAACCTGGTCAGCATCCGCCATGCGTTGCCCGTGGCCGTGCTGGATACCGCTGGCTGGCAAGCGCCGCTGACCGTGCAATTTGCCAAGGGGGATGAGGTCTTCGTGCCGCTGGGCCAGCCCGAACCCGAAAACCCGGAACCCGGCGAGGTCATCTTTGCGGATGAGGCCAAGGCAGTGATGGCGCGGCGTTGGTGCTGGCGCCAGAGCGACCCCAGCGCCGCCCGCGAATCGTCCACCCACGTGCTCATCACAATTGAAGCCCAGCACGAGGCAGGCCCCGCCGCCGTTGACGCGGCACTGCAAAACCTGGTCGGGTTACTGGCACAATTTGGCGGTGGGCAGCTCCGCACCGCCCGGCTCACCCCGGCCAATCCCGCGATTTAGCGCCGCTCAGCAGCCCCGCGCCAGGTGTTCTTCATACGTGATGGAAAACTGGTGCTGCCCGGAGCCATCGCAGGCCGCCCGAAAGTAGAAATACGGCGTTTCTGCCGGGTTGACCACGGCCTCAATGCTGGAGAGGCTGGGGTTGGCGATTGGCCCTGGCGGCAACGCAGGGATCACATAGGTGTTATAGGGGCTATTGAGCTGATAATCTGCCTGGGTGATGCGCGGCCACCAGTTGCCATCCCGCGTATTGCCAATGGCGTATTGCGTGGTTGGGTCGGCATCCAGCTTTTGGCCGATGTTCAACCGATTCAGGTAAACGCTGGCGATCTGTGGACGTTCATCAGCCACCACCGCTTCGCGCTCCACAATCGAAGCCACCGCAACCACCTGGTAGAAGGTCCGATTGCTGGCTAGCGCCTGGTCCACCAGGGAATCCGCCACGTTGGCTTCGAAAGCGGCCAACAATTGCGCGCGGAAGTCCAGCGCGCTGGCGTTCACGTTGATTTCGTAGGTCGCGGGGAACAGGAAGCCCTCCAGCGAGGCCCCCCCCGGAAGCCCATATTCCAGTTGAAAATCCGCCGGGATGGACGCTCCCACCCCCACTACCGCCAGAAAATCGCGCCCGGTGAAGTTCAACCTGGGTTGTGCGTCGATGGCCTCCGCGATCTGCTCCATGCGCCAGCCTTCAATCACGGTCAGCCGTACGGTGGTCGGGCGCGGGTCCGTGAGCGTGGCGGCAATTTCGGGGAGGGTCATGGCCTCGCTAATGAAGAACGTCCCGGGGCGCAGGTCGTCATCCAGCCCTTCGTAGCGGGTATAGCGCGCAAACAGCGAGCCATTCTCTATGAACCCCTGTGTGACCAGGCGCACCCCAACGCTCTGGGCGGTGTCGTCCGCTTCCACCACAAAGCGCCGCAGCGTGGGGTCGCTTCCGGCAGAACTGTTCAGCGCTTCGTCATTGAGCAGCAGATACCCCCGCAAGCCTACCGCTTCAATCGGGTTAAGGCCTGGCGGGGTGAGCACCACCGCCAGCGCTGCCAGGATGAGGCACAAAAACAGCCCTCCCAGCGCTACCGGGATGAGGATAGCGCCCAACAGGCGTAAGAATCGTCCAGCACTCATAACCGCTTCCTTGTTTCGGCGTTCCGTGCTCAGGATAGCATAGCTTTAACGCGCTCCAGGCTCCGGCCAGGGGACGTGGGCCAGGCGCGGGCTGATCACCGCCCCACAGTGCCGCTGATGGTCAGGCGTCCACCCGCCACCTCGACGCGCTGCACCCGGTAATTCGGCGTGATCTTGGCCAGTTCTTGCTCCAGAATGCGTTGCATTTCCGCTTCCAGGTCTGCCAGCCAGCCCTCCGGCAACACCACGCCGCCAACATCTGCCCGGCGCAGGTCGATCTCCAGTTGCCCGGCAGGGGTCACGAGGAAAGCCAGGCTAAATTCGCTGGCCAGGGTGGTGGCACCAGCCACATCCCACCCTGCGTAAACAGTCGCCAGGCCATCGGCAAAACGCACCTGCAGGTCCTCCAGGGGCAAGCCAGCATCGTTGACTGCCGGAACATTCAGGTTCAGCCAGGAGGCCACTTCCGCCTCGGTGACGCTCAGTTGAAAGGTGCCGGTGCGGTCTGTGCTGCGTGCCGCATTGCGGATCTTGCTTTCAAAATTATTGGCCAGGGATTGGCTAGGGACGAATGACGCGCTGGGGGCCTCTGGCTGGTTGACCGTCACCCAAAGGCTCAATCCAGCACACAGCAACGCGGTCAGGAATAAAAAGCCCACGCTCCCCACCAGGCAACTGGTCAGGCAGCCACAACACCCACCACGCCCACGGTTATCGCGCCCCATGGGTGTTACAGGCGGTATCCAAAGCGCCGCAACGCAGCTTCATTCTGACGCCAGTTGGGCAGGACCTTGACCCAGACTTCTAAAAAGACCTGGTTCCCCAGGAAGGCTTCCATCTCAGACCGGGCAGCGCTGGAAATCTCTTTGAGCATCTGACCTCCCTTGCCAACCACAATGCCTTTTTGCCCTTCGCGTTCCACGTAAATCGTCGCGCCCACGTAGACCAGGTCTTCGCGGCGCTGCTTGAACTCATCCACCTCAACAGCGATGGCGTGCGGGACTTCCTGGTGGGTGCGGGTGAGCACCGCTTCGCGCAGCATCTCGCCCATGATGGCCCGCACCGGCAGGTCCGAAACCTGGTCCGGGGGATAGTAGCGCGGCCTTCGGGTAAACGCTCCAGGATGAGCCCCAGCAATTCTGGCACGCGCACCCCTTCTCGTGCCACGGTGGAGATGAAGTTCTCATCTGGAACCAGGGCCAGTGCCCGGTGCGCTTCGAAATCGCGCTGAAAGCGTTCTGGGTTGGGCGCTGCATCCACCTTATTGAGCACATGGATCACCTTGCCGGAGTCCGGCGCGGCCACAGAAAACACAATCTGCGCCACCTGGGCATCCAGGCTATCCGGCGAAGCGCTGCCGTCCGTCACAAAAAGGACCAGGTCAGCACCGTCCAGCGCGCCTTTGGCCACTTCCACCATAAAGTCGCTGAGTTCGCTACGCGAGCGGTGGATGCCGGGCGTATCCACGAAAATCACCTGTGCATCTTCGCGGCTGAGGATGCCAAGTTGCCGAATGCGTGTGGTCTGCGGCTTGGGGCTAACAATGGCGATTTTTTCCCCAAGAATCTGGTTTAGCAGGGTGCTCTTGCCCACGTTCGGCTTGCCCACCACCGCCACAAACCCCGATTTATGGCCCGGCGGCACCTCTGCGTCGGGTTCGATGTCTTCCACAACGCGGCCCATCAGGTCACCCTGAGTGGTGCCCAGGGCACGGGCCAGCATCGCTTCAAATTCAGGATCGGTATTGGCGTTGGGGTTTTGCTCAGGCATGGGCGCTAATCCGTGGCGGCCTGGGCCGCGACCATCTCAGCAACCACGGGTGCACTCGCCCCAGGCTGATTCCGCAACCCCTCCGCAACCAGCACATGCTGCAAGGCCACAATCGCGACCTCGCACATTGCGTGATCCGGTTGGCGCGTGGTCAGGCGCTGCAAGGCCAGGTTAGGCTTCACCAGCACACTAATGATGGGATTATTGATGTGGTTGGCCGTGAAGCGCAACCACTCGTAGGCGATGCCCGCCACCACCGGAATGGTGATAATACGCAAAAAGAGCAGCAACGCGAAGTTATCCGGGCGCCCAATCAGGCTATTAACGACGATGCTCAGCAAAATCACGTTCAGCAGAAAGGCGGTCCCACAGCGCGGATGCTCAATCGGGTAGGTGTTAACAATCTCCGGCGTGAGTTCCGCGCCTGCTTCGTAGGCATTGATGGTCTTGTGCTCGGCACCATGGTAGCGAAACACGCGCTTGATGTCTTCCATCTGGCCGATCAGGACAAGGTAGCCCACAAACAGCACAATCTTGACCACCTCTTCCATCACGTTGCGGAAGATGCTGTTTTCGATGCCCATCAGTTCGCCGATGCCAGTCGAGGCCGCGGCGGGCAACACAAAAAACAAGCCCATCCCCAGCGCCAGCGAGATGATCACGACCCCGGCCATGGTTGCGCCGGAAAAACGTTCTGGCTGGCTTCGCGGGCGCGCGCAGCATAGTCGATGGAGTCGCTTGCCTGCGCCGAAGAAGCCGCATCCGGCGCGGCGGGCTTGCCACGGGCGGCACGCTTCTCCGCCTGGCGGGCTTTTTCTTCTTCCTCGTCCAGCGCCACTTCGGCGCTCCACATCAGGGCCTTGGTGCCCAGGCCCAGCGCGTCCCACAGGCCCACCAGGCCGCGCAAAAAGGGTGTTTTGGCGATGCGCCCGCGATAGAGCGCCCGATTCAGCGGTTCTTCATGCACCTGAATGTTGCCTTGCGGATCGCGCACGGCAACGGCGGCCTTATGCGCCCCGCGCATCATCACGCCTTCGATGACGGCCTGGCCGCCGTAGAAAAAAGGTTTGTTCTCTGCCATGGCTAATTGCTGCTTTCCGTATGATGCCGACCAGGCTGCTCAGCAACCCTCCTAAGAGTATACCAGGCCAGGCCAGCTTTCCAGACTCCGTCCAGCCAATGCGCCCCAAACGCTCCATCCGCAAGGGCACAGCCTTGCCCGCTTGCAACGCCTCCAGCGCGCCAGGGATTTGGCTGGTGCTCCAGTTCCAGTGAACACGCTGCTCTGCATAGCGGCTATAGGTGCGGTTAACGTCTGTCCAGGTGCCCAGCCCATTGACCAGCGCGCCCACTAGCACTGCGCCCGCCAGGCCCACCCGCCAGAGCATGCGCGGCTGTTCCCAGACCAGGCCCAGGGGCAGCAGGCTCACCGGCAAGAGGGGCACCAGAAAGCGCGGCCCCCAGGCCCATCCGCCATGCCAGGCCCACCAACTGCCATAAACGAGCAGCGCCAGCCCCCAGGCCAGCCCAATCGCTTCCGCCAGCGCAGGCCAGCGCCGCCAGAAGGGTCGCCACAGCCACACCGCAAGGACCAGCGGTGGCGCGAACAAAAAAACGCTCCTGCCTGGCGCCAGCAGCAACCCACTGATCCCGACCCAGGGTGGCGTTTCAAAACCCTGGTCTGCATAGCCGGAGGTCCACGGGTTGCCGCTCCGCAGGGCGTTGTGCAACAAAAGCCCCCCCACCCCCAGTAAAATCGGGACCCCAAACGCCAGCAAATGGCGGCGCTCTTGCGCTGCACCACGCCAGACCAACCAGGCCAGCGGCAGCACATAGAGCGCCATCGGCGCACGGATCAGCAAGGCCAGCCCCAGCGCACCGCCGGCTGCCAGGCCATGGCTACGCGCAGCCTGCCAGAAGGCCAGCGTCACCAGCCCCGCCAGC
>JAAUUD010000298.1 GCA_012031655.1 Anaerolineae bacterium
ATTGCCGCTCCCGCTCCGATCACTGCCGAGAAATAAGCCTCTCGCTCCGCCCGTTCTTTCCTTTCCTTTGCCAGAGCAGCCTTCACCGCAGCTTCAGCTCTCGCATCGTCGCGTTGCGTCAATGCTTCGCCCATTGCTCGATCGAGACCGTCGACTTTCTTGATTCCCTCCGTCGCCTCGTCCATGCTCTCCTTGGCACCGACCAATTCGCCCGTCGTCTTACTCATCTCCTCGGCGGCCTTCACCATCGCCTCGCGATCCCGCCTCAACCAGTCCGGCATCGCCTCTGACGCACACTGCCGGTCTGCGGCGCTGGCTACGAAGTTCCCGCACACGCTGAATGCGAACGTCGCCAGCGTCATCACCGCATGGTGAGAGAACCTGCCCGGCGAAGGAACTGCCACGACACATAAGCCAGCGCCAGCCCCACGCCGACCGCTGAAGTGGCCAGCGCCACGCCAACGTTCACCAACACCCCATCACCCTCGCCCATGGTGAGCGCTACAGCGCGGTTGGTGGCTATTGTCATTGATGGGCCGGTTCGCCTGGTCGAAAATCAGACCCTCGTGATCTACGATTTTGTGCTGACCCTGGCAGCCGATGACCCGTTGCTCGCCGTGGTGCGCCCTGGGGATCGCTTACGCATCCAGGGGGTGCGTGGCGCGGATACCATTCAGGTGATTTCCGTTGTTTTTATTGATGTGTTGGTGCTCATCGAGGGCGGGCAGGTCTGGCGGGGGGATGACTGTGCTGTGGCACGCCGGACTGGGCCCAGGCCCAGGCAGGAGCCTGGTATTCCCGGTGTGTATCGCCTGGTCCATCAGCGGGGAGTTCTGGCGGGGCAACGGGCAGCACCCAAGGCGGCAACTTTGATGCTGGCGGCGGTGGAAGCCAGAGCAATGACGATGACGATGACGACGATGACGATGACGACGATGATGATGATGATGATTAAGGCGCAGTCCTCAACCACGCCCTGGTTTGCCTCGCACCAGGGCAGGCCGTTAAAGGTGGCGAGGGCTTTCCGCAGGGTATCGTTGGTGACGCCGGATGATGTGAGGAGCAGTTTGCTTTTTCGCATGTAGTTCAACGGTATGCCAGCGCGGCGTTGGGATTTCTGTTCAAATCTGTTGCGCGCAACCACCAGGAAGAGTTGATCCTGATGATCCGCGCTACGCTGGGCGAGAAGCCGGGGCGGGTTCGGCTCATCCCCATTGCCCAGACAGCGTGGGACCGCCCGCCTGGGGGTGGGCAACGATGCTGGGTTCTGACCTCATCTACACCGTGACCGACCTCAAGCAGATGGCCTACTGTGCGCGGGTGGTGTTCTACGAGCGCTGCTTGCCACACCCCCGCCCACGGACCTCCAGGTTCCTGATTGCTCGATCCGCTTGAGGATATTGAAACTGGTTATTGGCGATAGACAGGCAGATACCGGGGCCTCCCTGGAATCCAGCACGCCAGCAGCGCCCTGGCCCCCGCGCATCGTGCGGCCAGCAAGATCATTTCGGACATCCTGTGCTATCCCAGCGGGTGTCAAAAAACATGCCCGCCAGCCCTCGCCTCAGCAGCGTGAAGCAAGGGCCAGCGGGCCGGTTCAGGAGGTTCAGGCAGCGCTCAAACGGCGACGCAGGACCACCGCCGCGCCCAGTAAGGCCCCCAGCACCGCGAAGATCATCACCAGGCGTGCAGGCGACCAGGGCGATTCGCCGGTGGCCGGGAGTTGGGTGGGCAGTTGCGCGGGCAGGGTCGTTGGGGCGCTGGCGGAGGCGCACCGTTCCGCCGCGAGGCCATCCGCGCGCAGGCAGGCCGTGTTTAGCGCCTCTGCGCTTTCACCACGGATCACCTCGGTGAAGATGCTGAAGCGCACCGTCTCGCCGGGGTTAATCGTTGGGATGGTCACGGTGACAGTTTGGCCGCTGATGGCGCTCGTCGCCGTGCCCTGGGTGAGCGCCACCCGTTCGACGCGCAACGCATCCACCAGGGTGTCGGTCACCACCACGTTGAAGCCGGGGGCCGTACCCCGGTTGGTCACGAAGACCTGCCACTCCAGGCGTTCGCCCAGCAGGCCCACCTCGCCCGGCAGCAGCACGCCCAGCTTGCTGATGGCGGGGTCGAACACGCCAATTTGGGGCGCGCCCGCCTGCCCGCTGCCGCCCTGGGCCACTTCGGCGGGCACTTCCACCACGCGCGGCCCAAAGAGGCCCACCAACACCGGATCATGGTCCGAGGAGCCAAAGGCGTTGGCCTCGTAAATCCCTTCGACATCCGTTGGCTTGAAGGATTGGTCGTAATCAACCACGTCGCCGGGTTCATCCGCGTTGATGTGCCATTCCGTGGTGCCGGTCACCTGGGGCGCCAGGCTGGGGCTGGCCAGGGCATGGTCCAGGTAGCCAATCTGCCCGCTGAAGGTGTAGGAGTAGGCGTACACCCCGCCAAACTGGCGGATCAGGTTGACGTAGCCGGCGGCTTCCAGCACTTCGATTGGGTCTTCCTGGGCATAGCTGTTCAGGTCGCCAATGATGAGGAAGTCTGGGTCGCCGCTGCTGGTGGGGTCTGTGCCAATCCAGGTCAGCAGGTCTTCGGAGGCGCGGGTCCGTGTGCCGTTAGCAAGGCCCTGGCCGTCGCCTGCATCGTCGTCCCCAGCGTTGCCCGCGCTGCTCCCCTTGGATTTGAAGTGATTGACGATCACCGTGAACACATCGTCGGTGCTGTTCACGCGGAAGGTCTGTGCCAGCGGCGCGCGATAGTCGTCCAGTTCGCGGAACACCCCACCAAAGGCTGTTGGCGTCCCCACCGCGAAGTTCCCCACGGGCGTCACCACGGCGGGGCGGTAGATTATGTCCACCCGGATGGCGTCCGATGCCGATGGTTTGCGCTGGGCCGCTGTTCATGTAGTGTAGGGCTGGCTGCCGCCGCACACATCGTTGACCCCCTGGAGGGCGGTCCCGTGTGGGCTGCCGCCCTCCAGCAGGATGGCCAGCGGATCCACCCCGGTGGTGTTTTCCAGCTCGATCAACCCCAGGATGTCCGCATCCAGCCCGCAGATGGCTTGTACGATCTTGTTGTGCTGGCGCTCGAACTCGCTGGCGGTGTCTGCCCCACGGCACCCAACGTTCTGGAGCGGCCCGCAGTTGCCCGTACCACTATCCAGGCTCACGAAGTAGTTCAGGATGTTGAAGGCGGCCACCTGCACCTCACCGCCGACAGGCTCCGGCGCGCTGGGGCGGGGATTCTGGCGCGTGATAGTTGGCTCCTGCGTCAGGTGGACCCGGTAGAGGCGGCGCCCATTCGGGGGGGGTAGCGGTGTTCTGGGTGCGGCTATCGCTAAACGACATCACGCCCACCACGTCCTCGAGCTGGTCGCCCTCGCGGGAGGTGGACCCCGGCGCCAGGGGCGTGTTCGGGCGCAGGAAGAAGCTCAGCGCGGCCAACGGCACGTTCTGGTCCAGGTCGCCGTTGTCCAGCGCCACGCGGTTGCGGTCGTTGAAGTCCTGCAAGGCGGCGCGGGCTGCTGCGTCGTCCTGCGGGTCGAGCAGGTTGGTGGGGTTAAACAGACGTGTGCCGCTAAAGCCGCCGAAGTTCCAGGCGCGGGTGGCCTGAATTTCGCCATGCCGACCCAGCTCGTATTGCTCTGTGACGTAGAGCGGATAGTCGAAGGTCACCAGCATGCCTTCGTAGTCCTCCGGGTTGCGCTGCCCGGCGGCGTCGGTCAGGCTCTGATAGGGCAGCTCAATGACCGTGGGCGTAACCGTGCCGTCTACCGTGCAATCGACCACGGAGCCAGTGCCCCCGGCAATGCTCAACTGCGATTGGCCTTCAAAGTCGCTGGCTGTGCCGCCGATGACCGCAACCACATCGCCCACCCCCAGGCCAGCCGCTTGCAGCTTCTCGTTGGGGTCGTAGATAAAGATGCCGTCGGAGGTGTCAGCGTCCCCATCGCCGGTGCGGTCCTGGATGAAGAAGCCCTGCGGGTAGTCGTTGGGGAAGGGCGCACTCGGCGCAGCAGGGAAGGCCGCCGTCACCACGCCGACCGTCGTCTGGGCCCCTGTCAGGGCGATGGCATCCACGCTGCCCTGAATGGTATAGATGGGGGTGAAGGTGGCGCAGGCCACCGGGAGGATGGTGCCGGGCATGCCGAGCGGCACCACATCGCTGCGGAACTTGCGCAGAAACACGTTCGTAATGTCGCCAATGGCGCCGGTGCCGTAGGCGTTGTAGTCGCCGATGTCGCTGATGAGTTGCACCGGGCTGGTGTCGGTCAGCGCGCCAGCCGGGATGATCAGCCCTTCGGGGCTGCCGGTGGCCGCGATGCCGCTCAGGTCCGTGCTGCGCAGGATGGGGGCATCTCCGGCGTTGCCGGTCCAGCTATAGAGCGCGAAGGACCCCGCGCCGCCCGCTGGCCCGGCCAGGATCACGCATTCCGTCCCGTTACAATCCAGGCTGCGGATGCCGCGCCCGCCCAGGTCCAGGAGAAGCGGCGCGCCGAAGCTCGCGGGACCTGCCCCACCAGGCAGCGCGTTGAAGTTCGTCACCGGGACGATGAGCGCGTTCCCGCTGATAATTGGCGCCCGGAAACCCAGGTAGGCGGTGGTGCTGCTGCCCGGCGGGAAGGCCAGGCCCTCGATGTTGAAGCCGGCTGGGTCCTCTGGCGTGGGCGTGCCACCCGCTACATTTTGTTCGGTGCCCGGCGTCGGGGGGGCAAACCGGCGCCATTCAGGAGCCCAGGAAGGCCGCGCCGAGGCCA
>JAAUUD010000299.1 GCA_012031655.1 Anaerolineae bacterium
GCGGTCGAGGTGGGGGCTGGGGGTTGGTGGCGCCGGATAACGGCTTGCTGAGCTATGCCCTGGCTGCGCCACCCCTCAGCGGCCACCCCTGGCGCGCGGTGGCGCTCGAAAACCCGGCCTATCAACTGCCCAACCCCAGCCATACCTTCCACGGGCGAGACTTATTTGCCCCGGCGACTGCGCATCTGGCGGCGGGGGTGCCGCTGGAAGCCCTGGGCGCACCGCTGGAAAGCCTGGCCAGCCTGCTGCCGGACCCCGCCACCCCGCGCCTCTACACCGCCAGCCAGGGGGCCGTGGAAAGCGAGATTGTGTATGTGGATCACTTCGGGAATCTGGTGACCGGCATCGGGCCGTTTGCGCGTACAGGCGAGGCCCTGCACCTGTCTGACCTGGCCGGAGCGCCCACGGGCATTCAATTGGCGGCGGATGCGGCGCAACTGGCGCTGGGCGAGGTCACGCTGAGGGGTATTCGGGCTACCTATGGCCAGACGCAGCCCGGCGACCTGTTAATGCTAATCGGGAGCAGCGGCTACCTGGAAGCCGCCGTCAACCAGGGGAGTGCTGCCGCAAAGCTGGCGCTGCGCGCCGGGGCACCGGTCCGCCTGACCTGGAAAGCCTGACGGTGCAGCACGCGACTATAAAGCAGGCTATAATGGGCAGCAGCATGGTCTAAGGGAAGTGCGATGGCTGCCAAGCAGAACGAAGTCTTTATTTCCTATTCCCGACGCGACAAGGAATTCGTCCGCACGCTGGATGAAGCGCTCCAGGTCCGGGGGTTGGATGCCTGGATCGATTGGGAAGACATCCCCCCCAATGCGGACTGGATGCAGGAGATCAAAGAGGGCATCGAAGCCGCAGACTCGATGATCTTTGTCATCAGCCCGGATTCGCTGAATTCTAAGGTGTGTTGCGAAGAAGTCGAGCATGCCCTTCAGCACAACAAGCGCCTGATCCCCATCCTGCACCGCGAAATTGAACGGCCTGGGCGGGGCAGCAGTCCTGCAAACAATCCGCTGGACCGGGCGTATTCTGCGCTGGGCTTCGACACCACCGCAGAACGCCTGTATGGCTACATCGGGCCGCAAAACTGGATTTACTTCCGCGCGGCGGATGACTTCGAGAAAGCGGTCGAAACCCTGTTTCAGACCATTTTTACCGACCTGGAATACGTCAAAAGCCATACGCGCCTGACCATGCGCGCAACGGAATGGGACCGTGCCCAGCGCATGGCCGAATTTGTGCTCCGTGGCGAAGACCTGCTGAATGCAGAAACCTGGCTGGAGAACAGCAAGAACAAAATGCCGGAGCCAACCCAGCTTCAGCAGCAGTTCATCATGGCCAGCCGCTACGAGCACGAAAAAGAACTCCAGACTGGGGAAGCCCAGCGCTTGCGCGAAGATGCCCTGCGGCGTGAAGCCGAACTGCGCGAGCGCCAGACCAAAACCACCCGGCGCTTTTTGGCGGTGTCTTTGTCGCTCTTTGTGGTGGCGCTGGGCATGGCCATGTTTGCTTCGTTGCAGTTCATCGAGGCCTCGGACGAGCGCGATAACGCCAGCACCCAGGCGTTTTTAGCGGAGCAGAACGCATCAACCGCCATCATCGCCCAGGGACAGGCCATCAGTGAGGCGCGCAACGCCAGCACGCAAGCAGCCCTGGCACGCCAGAACGAAGCCACCGCCTTTGCCGCGCAGAACGCAGCCCGCAGCGAAGCGCGCAACGCCAGCACCCAGGCCGCGCTGGCCCAGCAAAACGCATCGACCGCGACGGTGGCCCAGGGCAAGCCATCGTCCAGGCCGAAATTGCCGTCCAGAACGAAGCCACCGCAGACCGCCAGGCCGAAGAAGCGCTGAGCCTTTCGATTGCCTCCAATGCGCAACTGGTCAACCAGAATAACCAGGCGCTAAGCCTGGCCCTGGCTGTAGAAGCGGTGCAGATCGCCAGCCCGCCGCCGCTGGCCCAGCGTGTCCTGGCGGACCTGATCTACGCGCCGGGCGCGGTGCGGCGCTTTAGTGGCCATGAGGGGAGCGTCACCAGTCTGGAGATCAGCCGAGATGGACAAACGGCGCTTTCGGGTGGGGCTGATGGGACGGTGGTGCGCTGGGATTTGCGCGATGGGTCCGCGATGACTCGGTTGGTCGGGCATACCTCGCCCGTGACCGCCGTGGCGGTCAACGCCAATGGCAGCCAGGCCGCGACCGGTGCCTGTGCGCGCTTTAACCAATCCGGCGACACCTGTGCCCTGGGCGAGATCATCTTATGGGACCTGGAAACGGGCACGCAACTCCGCCGCCTTCAGGAACTCAACGACGAAATCACGGCTCTGGCTTTTAGCAACGACGAGCAGTTCATCATGGCGGCGCCCGGGATGGGACCGTAGCCATGTTCAGCAACACGCTAAGCCTGCGCTGGTTCTGGGTGGATGATCCGCTGAACCGGGCGGTGATTTTGGCGCTGAGCTTCCAGGAAGGCGACCGCCTGGCGTCCTCGCTGGATGCCAACGGGCGCGTCATCGAGTGGTCGGTGCGGGTAGAAGGGGCGCGCTTTGGGCGCTTTAGCGCGCCATGGGAGCGGGCGCAGCGGGGCTCTGGTGAATGGTGGTCAGTTGGCAGCGCTGGGTGGCTGCCGCGCTTTTAACCGAGATGACCAATGCATCCGAGGAGAACTGGTGATTTACGACGTGGCCAGCCAGGATGAACTGCTGCGCTTTGCCGAACATCCGGATGCCGCTAGCGCGGTGGCGCTGACTGAGGATGGCACCCGCGCCATCACCGGGGCCTGCGCCCGGCGCGATGAAAACCGCACCTGCATCCAGGGCGAGTTGCTGCTGTGGGACCTGACCACCGGCCTGGAAGTGCGCCGCTACGGCACACGCGGCGGGCAGAACCTGGATGGCATTGCGCTACACCCGAACGAGCAAGTGGTGGTGGGCAGCGGGTGCATCCTGACGGACAACGCCTGCACCGACCCCATTATGCTGGGCTGGAGCATTGCGGATGGCGAGCAGGTGGCACGCTTGCGGGGCCACACCGCCCGCATCACGGACGCGGCCTTCCGCGCAGATGGCACGCAGTTGGCCTCGGTTTCGCTGGATGACACGCTGCAACTCTGGGACTGGGAGAGCCAGCAGATCACCCGCACCATCCCCTTGAACACCGGGGGCGCCTGGCAGGTGATCTATAGCCAGGATGGGATGCAGCTGGTCACCGCTGGCCAGGACGGGACCGTGGCGGTGTGGAACGCCAGCACAGGCGAAGCGCTCTGGCGCCTGGAAGGGCACACAGACGCCGCGCTGGCCGTGGCGATCAGCCAGAATGGGCAGGTGGCGCTTTCGGGCGGGGCAGATGGGCAGGTCATCCTATGGAGCCTGCGCACCGGGGCCATCATCCGGCGCCTGGTCGGTCACCTGGATGACGTGCAGGGCGTGGCGTTTGACAGCACCGGGCTGCGTGCGGCTTCGGTATCTGGCGATGGCACGCTGATTTTGTGGAACATCGCGGACGGCAGCATTATTTTTAGGCTGGAAGGGCACGCCAGCGGGGTCAGCAGCCTGCTTTTTAGCCCGGATGACCAGTTTATTGCCACTGGTGGGGCAGATGGCGACATCATCGTGTGGGATGTGGCGAGCGCGGCGGAGGTGCGGCGCTTGCGTGGCCACACGACCGCCGTCAACGAGATGGCGTTTCGGCTGGAGGGACGCTCGCTTATTTCTGGGGCTGCCGGGGGGACGCTCATCCTGTGGCGGGCCCGGGATACGCTGGAAGACATCCTGAATTGGGCGGAGGATAACCGTTTGCTGGCGGAACTGACCTGCCAGCAGCAAGTCACCTACCTGCTGGATGAAAGCTGCGCCACCGCGACCAGCATTGCCCAGGGTACGCCCACGCCTGCCCGCTAGGCTGTTCAGCAGCGGGGGCTATTGTCCCCCAATTGCAGCCTAAAGTGTTGACATATGTCACTACCTTCACTTTCGCCTATCCGAATATACTGATGAAAGCATTGGGAAAGGAAACTTTTGTTTTAACTCAGGTAAAGAATTATTGCAGCATCAGAGCGGCGACGCGCACGGCAGGGCGGCAAGGCTCCCAACAAGATTTGTTACTAGCCTCAAACCACCTCCCCTTGCTCCCCGGCCATCGTTTATCTGATCTGCCCGAAGCACCTGTACGGGCAACGTAGCTTACATCGATCCTCCTTCTCCCCCCATTACAGCCTTTCGGCTTCTGCCTGAGTGCTTCCCAACGCCCAAGACGCGAGCGTATTGGCGAAGGAGATCGTATGAGCTTCAAAGTATTACCCAAAGGTGCCCTGAAGACCTGGGTCCAACGGTTCCAGGAACGCGGGTTCCGCGTGGTGGCTCCCAAGGCGTTCAATGGCAGTTTCGTGTTTGACGAAATCCAGAACGCCGAAGAGATGGTTGTGGAATATCCCACCACGGTGTTGCCCCCCAAAAAGTATTTGTTGCCGCAGCGGGAAGAGCTGTTCCGCTTCAACACCCGCACTATGGAAATGCAGCCCGCGATTGATGCTCAACCCACCATTATTTTGGGGATGCACACCTGCGACCTGCACGCCACCGTGCTGCTGGACGAGGTGAACAACAACGGCTTTGTGGACCAGCACTACAAAGCCCGCCGCGATGAAACCTACCTCATCAGCATTGAGTGCCACACGCCCTGCACGCCCAACTCGTTCTGCAAGTGTATGGGCACGCTCACCACGCCAGAAAAATTTGACGTGCACCTGGT
>JAAUUD010000018.1 GCA_012031655.1 Anaerolineae bacterium
CGCCAAATTGGGTTTGGAAAAGCGGGTGCGCATGAGCGGGGTGCTGCGCGGTGAAGCCCTCTGGCGCGAGGTGCAGGCAGCGTTTTGCCCTCGTGCTGCCCTCCGAGATCGAGACCCAAGGCATCGTGCTGATGGAAGGCAATGTGTGTGGCAGGCCCGTCATCTGCGGCGACATCCCCGGCACGGAAGCCGTGGTGAAACACCGCTTCAACGGCCTGCGCGTGCCTATCCGGCAGCCCAAGGCCCTGGCCGAGGCCAGCCTTCCTGCCGAAGAACACCTGATTTTTCGAGATGCTGCCGACCGGCAGGAAGCCTACCGCGCTGTACAACGGATGGTCCAAAGCGGAGCGCACTTCACGGCCTTGCTGGCGGCGTCGGACCGCATTGCCATGAGCACCATCTGGGCCTTGGCGGAGCTGGGCCTGCGCGTGCCAAATGATGTGGCAGTGATTGGGGTGGGGAATGACCCCGAAGGGGCCCTGATGCGCCCGCGATTGACGACTATTGGCTCGCAAAACCAGAGCTACGCCGAGGTGGTTGACCTGCTTTTTGACCGGATGCTTAGCTTAGAGCCGCCCGAAGGCCGGGTGCTTGTGCGTAACTGGGGGTTGATTCGCCGCGAAAGTGCCTGAAGTACCCTGACGGGGTTAGAGTTAATCGATTAACCGAAAGATTGCATCTTATGAGCCTTTATCTCTTACGCCGTTTTTCCAGATGATCCCTGTGCTGTTCTTCATGAGCCTGGCCATTTTTCCATTACCATTTTGCTGCCGGGCGACCCCACCTTCACTATCCTGGGCGAAGAAGCCACCCAGGCACAGCGCGAACGTGCCCGCGAAGAACTCGGCCTGAACGATCCGCTCCCTGTGCGCTATGTGGCCTGGTTGGGAGATGTGTTCCAAGGGGACTTCGGGCGTTCGTACCGGACACGCGAACCTGTTCTGGATATGCTCGAGCAGCGCATTCCGATTACGCTGGAACTGACTTTTCTTTCGATGGGGCTAGCGATTCTTCTGGGGGTGCCGCTGGGCGTGCTTTCTGCGCGCTTCCACAATACGATCATTGATGTGCTGGCCAGCACGCTTTCGATTGTGGGCATGGCCGTGCCCTTCTTCTGGCTGGGCATCCTCTTGATCATGTTTTTCTCTTTGCGGCTGGGCTGGCTCCCACCTTCTGGCTACATTCCAATAGCAGAAGACCCGGTTGAACACTTCAAGCTGATGATCCTGCCCACGCTGACCGTTGGCGCCGCGATGACCGCTACCATCGCCCGCCAGACACGCGGTTCTATGCTGGAGGTGCTTTCGGAAGATTATGTGCGCACCGCCCGGGCCAAAGGCTTGCGGCAAGATGCGGTGGTCTTTCGCCATGCGCTTCGTAATGCGCTGATTCCGGTGATGACGGTGGCGGGATTGCAAGTGGGGGCCCTGCTAGGCGGGGCTGTTGTCACAGAGACGATCTTTTCGCTGCCAGGCTTGGGGCGCATGCTGGTCAATGGCATCTTTCAGCGCGATTTTCCGGTTGTCCAGGGGGCCATTCTGTTCATCGTGAGTAGCGTCTTGCTGGTTAACCTGATCACGGATTTGCTCTATGCGATGGTTGATCCACGAGTAAAGGTGAGCTAGCTGATGCGCGCCATGGACACTCCTAAGCGCCGTTCCAGTTCGCCCTTAAGCTAAAAGCGAACCGCCTGGCCGCGAGCCAGAGCTACTACGGCAAGGTGGCGCGTCGTTTCTTGCGCAGTCCCCTGGGCGTGATCGGGTTGGTCCTGCTGCTGGTGAACATTGTGGGCGCGGTAGGGTACGAGGTTATCGCCCCCTATCCTTATGCAGAAATCCACCCGCGTGACATCCTGCACGAGCCCTCGCAGGAGTACCCCTTTGGCACCGATAACCTGGGGCGCGATACGCTCAGCCGTGTGATTTACGGTGCGCGCATTTCCCTTGGGGTGATGACTATTTCGACCGGGTTGGCGCTGGTGGTGGGCGTCCCGGTGGGGTTGATCTCTGGCTATATGGGTCCGCTGGCCGATGCCCTCATCATGCGTATCATCGATGCCTGGCTTGCTTTTCCTGCGCTCATCCTGGCACTGGCTATCGTTGCCATTCTGGGGCCTGGTTTGTTTAACACCATGATTGCCGTGGCTATTGTTAACATGCCGCGTACTGCGCGCTTGGTGCGGGGCGAAGTGCTCCGCCTGCGCGAGCAGGAGTACGTTACTGCGGCCCGCGCGCTGGGCGCCAGCAAGCGCCGCATCCTGCTACGGCACATTTACCCCGGCACGCTGGGTAGTACCATTGTGTTTGCCTCTCTGCTGGCTTCCCAGGCCATCATCACCGAAAGCTCGCTTAGTTTTCTGGGCCTGGGTGCACAACCACCCGAACCCAGTTGGGGCTCAATGATTGCCATGGGCACCCGCTATTGGAACCACGCCTGGTGGCTGAGTTTCTTCCCAGGTCTAGCCATTTTCCTCACGGTGTTTGCCCTCAGTTTTGTGGGTGACGCCCTGCGTGATGCGCTCGATGTCCGACTCGGACATAACTGATCGAAGGGAGGTGCCCGACAAAAATTCGAACGAGGGCCGATACGTTCCGTTGTGGATTAAGACCGATGATAGAACTTTGGAGGAAGACCTTTATGAAGCCCAGAAAACTCCTTTTGTTGCTCGCCGCGTTGCTGCTCGCGCTGGCCGTGCTGCCTGGTGTCAATGCCCAGGGGGGGCGCTCGGATGAAACAATCACCGTGGCTACGGACCTGGAACCGAATAGCCTGGACCCGCTCTTTGGCGACGCCATCGGCGGCCCGGACCGCTATACCTATAACCTGATGTACGAAACGCTGATTCGCCTGGAGCAGGATGGCAGCCTGACCCCCATGCTGGCCGAAAGCTACGAGGTCAGCGAAGACGGCACCATGCTCACTTTCACCCTTCGAGAGGGTGTAACCTTCCATGACGGCACGCCGTTCAATGCAGAAGCCGCCGCCTTCAACCTCAACCGCGCCCTGGATCCTGAGGTCAACGCCCCACGCGGCGCTGATCTGACGGTCATCGAAAGCGTGGAGGCCACTGACGAGATGACGCTGGTCATCACCCTGGCCAACCCCTCTGCCACCATCTTCACCAACCTGGCCACCGAAGCCGGGATGATGATTTCCCCCACCGCCTGGCAAACCCTGGGCGAAGACTATGGGCGCAACCCGGTCGGCACCGGGCCCTTTCGCTTTGTGGAATGGCGCAGCGGAGATCGCCTGATTGTGGAGCGCTTTGAGGACTACTGGCGCATGGACGCAGCCGGGGTACCGCTGCCTTACCTGGCCGGGGTGACCATGCGCTTCATTAGTGATCCCGCCGTGAAACTGGTGGAGCTCCAGACCGGTAACGTGGCCCTGACCGACGCCATCAACCCGATTGACTTCGAAATCGTGGAGGATGACCCGGATTTGCAGCTGATCCTGGTGCCCAGCGGCATCCATCAATGGATGACCTTCAACGTTACACAGCCTCCGTTTGATGATGTCACCCTGCGCCGTGCGATCCTGCACGCTATTGACCGCCAACTGCTCTCGGATGTTATTACTTTCGGCACTGGGGAGGTCACGCCCACCATCGTGCCTTCTTTCTGGTGGGTGTATGAACCAGAACTGGAAGACTACGATTACGATCCGGAGCAAGCGCGTCAGTTGCTGGCGGAGGCGGGCTATCCTGATGGAATCGATGTGACGATGTCCATCATCCAACGGGAGCCAGACACGCAAATCGCGGAGCTGCTCCAGGCAACCCTGGCCGAGTTCAACATCAACATCGAGATCGAGGTGCTGGAGCGCCAGGCCTGGATCGACAAAGTGCTGGCCTACGACTACGAAATGGCGATGTTGCGCGCAGGTGTGCCACGGCCCGACCCCGACTTCCTGTTTGGGACGGTCTTTGGGCGGGGTGCTGCTAACAACTGGTCTGGCGGCCAGAACGAAGAGCTCTTTGGTATCATTGACGAGGCAGCCACCGTTCGCGACCGGGATGCCCGCCGCGAGCTTTATGTACGCGCTCAGGAGATCATCCTGGCGGATGCCTTCTATGGCTTCCTGTTCTTCCGACCTGTGGCTTTCCCGGCCAGCGACGCCCTTCAGAACTTCACGATGGACGTCGATGGCGGCTGGCGGCTGGGCGAGGTCTGGCTGAGCGAGTAGCAAATCAAGAGCGGTTTATCGACTTCGCAGGCCGGATAAACCGCTCCCCTCAGTAGAGGTACATAGGATTATTCCAGGGATGGGGTTGGGCTGTCAACGCCTCCCCATCCATTCACAACGATAGCCGAAAGGGTTGGCATTGAGCGCCATCAAACAGAACTACGAATATCGAATCCCGGTAGAAGACCTCATCAGACGCTATCGGGCGCTCTATTCTGGGGCGGTCTATGACGCACTGGACGAGCTGGGCCTGCCGCACCAGGCATTGGCGGTGGAGGTCAAGCCGATTCGCCAGGATATGGTGCTGGCTGGCCCTGCCTTTACCATCAAGGGGGTTTCAGACTCGGTAGGTGACGAGGAGCTACGCAACCGCCGTATTCATCTCTTTAATGATATGCGCGCGCTCGGCTGCCCGGTGGTGGATATCCGCGACGTAAGCTTTGATGACCAGGTGGCCCACTATGGCGAAATGAACGCCGTGCTGGGCCGGGCCAGCGGGGCGATTGGCGCCGTCATTGATGGAGGCTGCCGCGATACCGGCTTTTTGCTGCGCCAGGATTTCCCGGTCTGGTGCCGCTACCAGACCCCGGTCGAGGCCTTCAAGCGCTGGAGCTACACCAGCTGGCAGAAGCCAATCGGCTTGCGTGGGGCGATTTCTTCCGTGGTGACCGTTTACCCGGGCGATTTCGTTTTTGCGGACCTCGACGGCGTGCTGATCATCCCTCGCGCACTGGTTGAGGAAGTGCTGGAAAAAACCGAAAAGGTGGTGCACCAGGAAAACCAGGCCCGCGCTGAGTTTACGACAACCGATGATATTGTGGCCGTGTACCGCAAATATGGCCGGCTCTAGCTGCCCATTTGTTTAGAGTCCACGTGCTGGAAAGTGACTGTTCATGACCCTTCACTGTGACCTGAGCGGCAAAAATGTATTGATCACCGGGGCCAGCCAGGGGATTGGGCGTACGCTGGCCCTGGGAGTAGCGCGTAGCAACGCCAATGTCCTCATCAACTATGTGAGCCAGCCTGAACTCGCCGCCGAGGTGGTCCGCGCCGCCCGGGCGTATGGCGTGCAGGCGCACGCGGTTCAGGCGGACCTGGCCGACACAGACGCCTGCGACAGACTTTTTGACGCTGCAATGGATCATCTGGGCCAGGTCGATATCCTGGTGCTAAATGCAGCAGTACAAGTGCGCCAAGACTGGCAGGCCATCACTCCGCAAGACTTCGCTTGGCAGGTTAATGTTAACTGGCGAGCGACCTTGCAGCTCATTCAACGGGCCGTGCCCGAGATGGTGGCGCGTGGCTGGGCCGCATCATCACCCTGGGGAGTATTCAGCAGGTCAAGCCGCTGCCAAACACGCTGATCTATGCTGCCACCAAAAATGCACAACTGGCCATGGTCCAGAACCTGGCCGCGCAGTTGGGGCCTCACCGCATTACAGTAAACAATCTGGCGCCGGGCGTGGTGGTCACAGAACGTAACCGGGCCGTGTTAGAGGATGACGCCTATCGCCAACATATTCTGGGGCAGATCCCACTAGGCTTTTTGGGCGAAGGGGAAGACTGTGTGGGCGCCTTGTTGCTGCTATGCTCGGAGGCCGGGCGCTACATCACGGGCGTTGACCTGCTGGTGGATGGGGGGATGCACCTCCGATGAGCACGATGTACGCTGCCCTGGGCACCTTTTCCCGCCCGATGAAGACCGCCTGCGCTTTATGCAACAGCTCGGCGTGCAGTCGGTCATCCTGTGGGGGACGACCTTCCCCTTCGATGCCCGCCTGCCCTACGCCCAGCGCTCGGTTCATGATAAACAACTGGCCTATCGGGAGCTGGTGGTGCTGCGCCAGCAGATCGAAGCCTTTGGCCTGCGCCTGACCGCCATTGAAAATCTGCCGCTCGGCCAGTTTGATCAGATCATGCTGGGCGGCCCGCACCAGGCCGAACAGCTAGAACGCTTTCAGCAGTCGCTAAGCGCGCTGGCCCGCGCTGGCATCCCGTTCTTTGGGTATAACTGGATGCCGACGGGCGTCTGGCGCACCAGCTATAGCCAACCCTTGCGTGGTGGGGCACGCGGCACGGCCTTTGATGCAGCGCTGGTAGCCGGGCGCCGCTGGCCCTGGAGCGCGAATACACCGAAAGCGAGCTTTGGGAACACTACCAACGCTTTCTGGAGGTTGCCTTGCCCGTGGCAGAGGCAGAGGGCATCACGCTGGCTTTGCACCCCAACGACCCCCCGGTGCCCAGTCTGGCAGGGGTGCCGGGCCTCTTCCGCAGCATCGCCAGCTTTCAACGCGCCTTTGACCTGCGCTCCAGCGCACAACATGGCATCATCCTCTGCTTGGGCTCGTGGGCCGAAACCGGCGAAGACCTCTTCCGCGTCATTGAGCATTTTGGCCAGCAGAACAAGCTCTCTTACTGCCATTTTCAGTCGGTTCGGGGCAGTGTGCCGCGCTTTGAAGAGCGCTTCATTGATGACGGGGATTACGATCCGATGGCGTTGCTGTTGGCCATGCAGCGTGCCGGCTTTACCGGAGCCATCATCCCTGGGCATGTGCCCCAGGTGGAAGGGGACATCGAATGGCGCACCGAACGCGCCGCAACCCAGACCCCCTACAAGCACCCGATGGGGGGCTATCGGGCCCGCGCCTATACGGTGGGCTTCATCAAGGGGATGCTGGCTGCCTTGCCGCACCTTGCCGTGCAGGATACCCGCCCATGATCACCTTGCGCGGCATCACCTGGGATCATCCCCGTGGCTACGCACCCCTGGAAGCGCTAGCCCCAATCTATGCCGCACGCTATGGAGTGCAGCTCACCTGGGAACGACGCTCCCTCAAGAGCTTTGGCGCGACCCCGCTGGATGCGTTGGCGGCGGAATACGATGTGCTGGTCATGGATCATCCCCACGTGGGGATGGCCGTAGCCAGGCAATGTTTGCTGCCTCTGGATAGCCTGCTGGATGCGGCGCTGCTTGAAACCCTGGCGAGCCAGAGCGCAGGTCCCAGCCACGCCAGCTATCACTATGCCGGTCAGCAGTGGGCGCTGGCTCTCGATGCTGCCACGCACACCAGCGCCTGGCGCCCAGACCTGACCACGCCCCCCCGCTTTACCCGACTGGGCTGCCACCCTGGCCTATGCAGAGCAACTGCGCGCTGCGGGGCAGGTCATGGTCATGACGCTGGTGCCCACCAGTGCAGCCTGTAGCTTCCTGACCCTCTGCGCTACGCTGGGCGCGCCGTTGTCCTCCGAGGCTTTTGTGCCAGCACCCATTGGGGTTCGCGCTTTAGAAACCCTGGGCACCCTGGCGTCTTTGGCCCACCGCGAAAGCCTGCACTGGAACACCATCCAGGCCCTGGAGCAGCTCAGCACGGCTCCAAAGGCAGCTTTTTGCCCGCTGGTGTTCTCCTATACGAATTACACACGCCCGGGCTATCGGCCACATCGCCTGGTTTTTGGAGCGATCCCTGGGGGACGCGGGGCCTTGCTGGGCGGGGCGGGGTTGGCCATCTCGGCACATTGTGCCGAACCACAGGCCGCTGCTCACCTCTGGCCTGGCTATGCAGCTCAGAGATTCAGCGTGGGGCGTTTGTAGAACACGGCGGGCAACCCGCCAACCGATTAGCCTGGCAGGACCCGCACGCCAACGCACTAACGCAGGGTTTCTTCGCTGCCACGCTGCCTGCGCTGGAGTCAGCCTATCTCCGACCTCGGCATCGAGGGTTTGTGAACTTTGTAGAAAGCGGCGGCGAGATCATCCACGCTTTTTTGGCCCAGGCCCGGGCACCCGGTGCTTGCTACGCGCAACTTGCAGAACTTTTCCAGATGACGCAGGAGGAAACAGCATGAAAATTACCGATATGCGGGTGCGCTGTGTGGCCATCCCTACCAACGCCAAGCTACGCCACAGCAGTGGTGTGCATCCCGGCTACTTTATGCGTACCATTCTGGAGCTTTTCACGGATGAGGGTGTGGTTGGCCTGGGCGAGGTGGGCGGTGGCGACCAGCGCGGCGCCTTGCAGAAGCTCAAGCCGCGTGTGCTGGGCCTGGACCCATTCCATCTGGAACTGATCAAGCTTCGTGCGTTGCGTAGCGTCTACTACCTGTCAAATGCCAGGCTATATGCGGCCATCGAAATGGCTGCCTGGACATTCAGGGAAAGGTGCTTAACCGCCCGCTGAGCGACCTGTTGGGCGGCGCCGTGCGCGACCGCATCCCCATGATTGGCTACCTGTTCTGGCGCTACGATCGCCCCGAAGGTGGCCACGACACCTGCGCGGAGGATATGCTGGCGCTGTGCGAGCAACTGGCGGACGAGCTGGGCATCCGCGCAATGAAGCTCAAGGCCGGGGTGTTGCCCCCCACCGAAGAAGCACGCGTCATGGAACTTTGCCGCGCCAAGCTGGGCGACGACTTTGGTCTGCGGTTGGACCCCAATGGGAGTTGGTCGGTCCCGACGGCGGTGCGCATGGGGCAACGCCTGGAAGGACTGGGCCTGGAATGGTTCGAGGACCCGGCCTGGGGGTTGCAGGGCAACGCGCTGGTCAAGCAGCAGGTGCGCCTCCCGATTGGCACCAACATGTACCCCAATAATTTTGACGAGCTGGCGCCGGGCATTCGCCTGGGAGCGGCAGACGTCATTCTGACCGATCTACACTACTGGGAAGGGCCGCGCGGCGTTAAGGAGCTGGCCGCGATCTGCCGGACCTTTGGTTTGGCGGTGGCCATGCACAGCGGCGTTGAATTCGGAGTAGAATTAGCGGCTATGCTACACACCGCCGCCACCATCCCTGAGATGACCGTGGCCGGAGACGCGCACTACCACTACCTGACTGATGATATCATCATGGGGGGGCCTTTGCGCTACGAAGGCGGTTGCCTGCGCGTCCCCACTGGGCCAGGGTTGGGCGTGCAACTGGACGAGGACAAGATGGCGCAATACGAACGCTACTATGAAACCCACGGCGACTACTATGCGCGCTTTCACCAGGACCCCTACCAGCCCGATAGGGCAGTGTATCCAGGGTAAGGAAGGATAACCATGCGCCCCTACCCGGCTTTTCACCTGATGGCCAAGCCACGCGGCGCCATCTGCAACCTAGATTGCCACTACTGCTACTTCCTTTCTAAGGAGCGGCTTTACCCTGGCAGCGATTTTCGGATGTCTGAAACGTTGCTGGAGGAATACACCCGGCAATACATCGACGCGCAGTGTGTCCCGGAGGTAACCTTTGCCTGGCAGGGTGGCGAGCCAACCCTGATGGGCCTGGACTTCTTTCGGCAGGCGGTTGGCTATCAGCATAAGCACCGCCCGCCAGGGCTGCGGATCTTCAACACCTTGCAGACCAACGGCGTTACGCTGGACGACGCCTGGTGCGCTTTCTTTGCGGAAAATGACTTTCTCATCGGCCTGAGCCTGGACGGTCCGCGCAACTTGCACGATGTTTACCGGCTAGACAGGGGCGGACGCCCCACCTTTGACCGGGTGATGGCTGGGCTGGACCTGCTCAAGCGGCATGGGGTGGCCTTCAATGTGCTGACGACTGTCCACGCCGCCAACGCGGACCACCGCTGGAGGTCTACCGCTTCTTGCGGGATGCGGTCGGCGCGCAGTTTCTGCAATTCATCCCAATTGTGGAGCGCAAGAACGCGACCGGCTTTCAGGAGGGCGAGTTGGTCACGCCCCGGTCGGTTAGCGCGGCGCAGTACGGCAACTTTTTGATCCGCATCTTTGATGAGTGGGTGCTGCATGATGTGGGGCAGGTCTTTGTGCAGCTGTTTGACGTGGCGTTGGCGGCCTGGTCCGGGCACCGACCCGGCTTGTGCGTCTTTGCGGAAACCTGCGGCGCAGCCCTGGCGCTGGAACATAATGGGGATGTTTATTCCTGCGACCACTTTGTGGAGCCTGCTCACAAGCTCGGCAACCTGAACATCATCCCGCTGCAAGCGCTGGTCAACACGCCACAGCAGATGCGTTTTGGCCAGGCCAAGCGTGATAGCCTGCCGGATTATTGCCGTGCCTGTGAAGTGCGGTTTGTGTGTCAGGGCGGCTGCCCAAAGGATCGCTTTATCCATACGCCAGAAGGCGACCCCGGCCTGAACTACCTGTGCGCCGGGTACCGCGCCTTTTTCAACCATGTTGATGCGCCGATGCGCTTCATGGCGGGCGAGTTGGCGGCGCGGCGCGCTCCGGCGAATGTGATGGGCCACCTGCTGCGCCAGAAAGCCGCCGCGCGCGAGGCCCCTTGCAGCGCGCCGGGCGCAACGCCGCCTGCCCCTGTGGCAGTGGCCAGAAGACCAAACACTGCTGCGGCGCAGCCAGCCAGCCAGGGAGGTTAAGTGCATGACTTCCTTACCCGAACGGCTATCGCCGCAGGGCCAGCCGGTGGCGCTCTTCGTGACCTGCATAATCGACCTCATTTACCCGCAGATGGGTTTGGCGGTGGTTGATGTACTGGAACACATAGGCATTCCTGTGGACTTTCCACAGGCGCAGACCTGCTGCGGCCAACCGGCCTTCAACAGCGGCTACCAGGCGGAAGCACGGACCGCTGCGCGGCAGTTTTTGCGCGCTTTCGACGGGGCGGCGGTGATCGTTTGCCCGTCGGGGTCGTGTGCGGCGATGGTGCGCCACGAATACCCACGCCTCTTCCCTGATGAGCCAGAATGGGCCGCCCGCGCCGAGCGTGCCGCCAGCCGCACCTGGGAATTCTCCGAGTATCTGGTGGATGGGCTGGGCCTGGTGGACCTCCAGTTGCGCTTGCCTGCGCCGCGCACCTTTGCTTTTCATGATGCCTGCCATGGGTTGCGCTTGCTGGGGCTGCGCCAAGCGGCGCGGGCGCTCATCGCGCACATGGAAAACGCCACCCTGGTCGAGATGACCGAAAGCGATGTATGTTGCGGTTTTGGCGGGTTGTTCAGCCTCAAGATGCCGGAGGTCAGTAGCGCTATGCTCCAGACCAAGCTCAATCACATCAACGCCACCCCCGCCGAGGTCATCCTGACGGGGGACGCGAGCTGTCTGGCCCAGATGAACGGCGGGCTGGCGCGTCAGGGGCACCCCAAGCGGGTCCGTCACTGGGTCGAAGTGCTGGCCGAAGGGCTACCGAAGGATAAGTACGATGGACATTCAATCGAACAATTTCATCCCGCTGGCACGCCTGGCTATCCAGGATGCCGCGCTGGGGGCTGCCGTGGGGCAGGCCACGCGCACCGCCCACACCAAGCGCCTCGGCGCGCTCTTTAGCACCGGGCAGGAACACGGTGAGCAGCTACGCCAGGCTGCTGCCGCCGCCAAGCGGCGCGCCCTCAACCGCCTGCCGGACTTGCTGGAACAGGCCGAAGCGCGCCTGATCGAGAACGGTTGCCAGGTCCGCTGGGCCGAAACCGCCGCCGAAGTGCGCCAGCACGTGCTGGAAATTGCCCAGCAGCATAGCGTTCACAAGATCATCAAGAGCAAAAGCATGGTTAGCGAAGAGGTAGGCCTGAATGCCGCGCTGGAGGCTGCCGGGCTGGAAGTCATCGAAACCGACCTGGGCGAGTACATCCTGCAACTGGCCGGAGAGATGCCCAGCCACATCGTGACGCCAGTCATTCACAAGTCCAAAGCCGCCATCCGTGACCTCTTCATGGCCAAGCTGGGGATGCCCTACACCGATGACGCCCAGGTAATGACTCGCTTCGCCCGCGAGCACCTGCGCGCTGCCTTCCTGAGCGCAGAAATGGGCATCTCCGGCGGCAACTTCATTGTTGCGGAGACAGGCGCCCTGGCCCTGGTGAGCAACGAGGGCAACGCCCGCCTGAGCACCACCTTACCGCCTATTCATGTGGCACTGGTGGGCATCGAAAAACTGGTGGAGACGGTTGAGGACTACGCCCTGCTCACGCAAATCCTGCCGCGCAGCGCCACTGGCCAGGCGATGACCGTCTACACCCAATTAATTCATGGTCCACGCCGCCCGGCAGACCCGGACGGACCGAGCCATCTTTACATCATCTTTGTGGATAATGGCCGCAGCGCCATTTACCAGGGCCACTACGCCGCAGCGCTGGCTTGCATCCGTTGCGGGGCCTGCATGAACGCCTGCCCGGTCTACCGGGTGACGGGCGGCCATGCCTATGGCGCGGTCTATCCGGGGCCGATTGGCGCCGTGATCACGCCGCTGCTCAACGGGCTGGAGCAGGCGCGTCCGCTGCCCCACGCCAGCAGCCTGTGCGGGAGCTGCAAGCAGGTCTGCCCGGTGGACATCGACCTGCCCGCGATGTTGCTGGCGTTACGCCATGATCTGGTAGCCAGCGGCCAGCGCGACCTCGCTTTCTCCGCGCTGATCAAGGGTTGGGAAGTAGGCGGTGCGGTCTCCGGCAGCCTTGGCGCTGGGCGGGCGGGCGGCGCGGTTGGGGCATCAGGTGTTGGGCAAGCACCTGCCGCGTCCGCTGGGCAACTGGACCGCCACCCGCGATTTTCCTGGTTTTGCGCCGCGCTCCTTTCGCCAGCTCTGGCGAGAGCGGCAGACAGCGCCGCGCTCATGAAGGCCCGCCAGGCTATCCTTGAACGCCTGCGGGCAACGCAACGTGCTGCGCTGCCCGCTGAGGCTCCTCGGCATCCCGAGGTTGCGCCTGCTCCGTCAGGGGACCTGGTGGCGCACTTTGTGCGGGCGACGCAAAACCTGAGCGCGGAGGTCACGCTGGTGGCTTCCGAAGCGGCGGCCCTGGCGAAAATCTGGGACCTGCTGGGCGATGCGCGTCAGATCAGCGGCTGGGGCCTGGCACGGCTAACGCTTAAGGGCCTGGCGGAAGGGCTGGCCGCACGTGGGATCACCCTGGACCCCGGCGACCACCGAGCCCGGTTCAGCCTGACCGGGGTAGATGCAGCCCTGGCGGCCACCGGAAGTCTGCTGCTGACTTCCGGGCCAGGCCAGCCGCGCTCCGCCTCGTTGACTGCGGAAACGCACATCGCGCTGGTTCAGCGGGCGCAGATCGTCCCCAACCTGGAAGCCTGGATTGCAGCGCAACGGGCTACCGGGTTGCCGCTGCGCGAAGCGGCAAATGTTGTCATCATTTCCGGGCCCAGCCGCACCGCGGATATTGCGATGGAATTGGTGCTGGGGGCGCATGGCCCCGCCGCGTTAAGCATCTTGGTGCTGCCCTGAGCCAGACGATGATCGTGCTCAAGTGCTCAACGTCGAATCTAATGAGGACGGTCCTCGCCCTCGGAACGTGAGATAACTCAAAATAGGCCGCCAGAGGCGGTGGCGGGTTAGGTAATCGGAGGAGGTCGCCGACGGCGGGGGTGCGGAGCAGGCTAGTTACACCCTGGGCGGGATGCGCCTCATCGCGCAGACGCGCGGCGCAACCAAGCACTACTATCTCCCAGACGGGCAACACTCCACCCGCCTGCTGACCGATGCCGCCGGAACCATCACGGATAGCTACGCCTACACCGCCTTCGGTGATCTCTACGCCCAGACGGGCACGACTCCCAACCGCTACCTGTACACCGGCCAGCAGTTCGACGCGCTGACCGGGCAATACTCGCTGCGCGCACGCTTCTACGCGCCCGGCGCGGGGCGCTTCCTGAGCCGGGATGTGTACCCGGTCAACTTCCGCAATCCCGTTGAGCTGAACCGGTATGGGTATGTGGCGGGGAATCCGGTGAACGCGTGGGACCCGACCGGTATGGTCTCAATAAACTATGCACTTCCTTTAGGTACTGTTGGCATTAGCGCTTTCGGTTCATCACCGCCTGTAGGCACCTTTATCAGTATCGTATTTCTTGCAATTGTTGTACTGATTGCACTTTACACTGTCGATTTGCCTGCGCTATTTGCAACGAAAGGAAGGCAGAACCAAAATCAACGCGAAAACGCGGATTTTGAGCGTGCCCTTAGGGAAGCTCAACAGGCAACTGGTGCCGTGATCGATAGGGCGAAGCGTAGAATCATTCATGACGATGTAACAAAACGCGGTCTTGACTATGATGAATTGCTTGATGAGATAATCGACATTATCGAAAGATGGGGATGGGATGAAGAGGATGTTGATTCATTCGGGCGAGATTAGCGAGGACTGCTAACGCTAATGTCTATTGAAAACAAGGTGCTTACATTGGTAAAGCCTATCATAGGGCAGAAGTGTTATCGAGCAGCCCTAGGAATGGGGCAGTCGTTAATCTTGGACTTTGGTAACGAGCTTGAACTCTGGAAACGCGGAGAATGGTCAATATGGGTATGGGGTTGTGCTTGGCGCATTGAGAAGCTAGATGGTTCAGTTGTGGGGTCTGGAGATACGGAGGATAATATCAAGGCATTTATTACGGTCCTAGTTGGACTTTCAATTACAGACATTAAGGTTCAACATGCTGTACACGACCTTTCAGCTACGTTTGAAAATGGTGTAATCTTGCACACATTTATGTACTGTACAGAACAGCAATCAGAATGTTACGATGGATGGATGGTTTTTACCTCCGACCTCCATGTGATCTCTGTGGGTCCTGGAGTATCATGGGAACATGAAAAATCCATGCCCCTAAAAAAACGAAACGATCAACATAATGAGTGATTGTATAGCATCTCAGTAAGTGAAACATCGGGGGACACCCGCCTCGCATCAACCGAGAACGGCATCACGACCCACTACTATCTCGCCTGCTGACCAACGCCGCCGGGGTCATCACGGACACCTACACCTACACCGCCTTCGGTGATCTCTACGCCCGGACGGGCACGACTCCCAACCGCTACCTTTACACCGGCCAGCAATTCGACGCGCTGACCGGGCAATACTCACTGCGTGCACGTTTCTACGCGCCGGGCGCGGGGCGCTTCCTGAGCCGGGATGTGTACCCGGTCAACTTCCGCAATCCCATTGAGCTGAACCAGTATGGGTATGTGGCTGGCAATCCAGTGAACGCGTGGGACCGAGCGGAAAATCCCGGTGCGGGCGACGCTGAGTCCGCGTTCGCTCATCATTTCTGCCAGATCGCGATAGCTCAAGGCATAGCGGAGATACCAGCGCACACACAACAGGATAAGTTCGGGTTCGAAGTGACGCCATTTGATGGGTCGATGCATTGGGCTTGGAGTCTCGGAAACGGCTAAAGGGGGAAGCGCAAGAAAGGCTACCTCACTTTTATTTTCCGTAACAGTTGGCCACGGCAAACATGCCACCATAAAGGCATGAAAATCCCGTTGTGCAACGCTATTTTCAGAGGAGAACCTTATCTCACGCGAACATGGGGAGGACCCTGTTTAGGTCTAGGGCACAGATCGCATATTGGAGAGTAAATCGCTGACTTTAACCGTGGCAATCCCAGACATCGTGTCAGACATGGCATAGGGGATAATCAATTCGTTATTGTGGATCATTGCACCACAGGAATAAACCACATTGGGAACATACCCTTCACGTTCTTCCTCATGGGGTGCAATTAACGGCTCTTCCAACCGTGCGATGATCTTCGTCGGATTTCCAAGTTCAAGGAGCATTGCACTAATGCAATACTGACGCATGGGACCAACGCCATGCGTTAGAACGATCCACCCCTCGCTGGTTTCCAAAGGTGAGCCACAGTTGCCAAGCTGAACAAATTCCCAGGTGTAGTAGGGTTCTTGTATAATTTCAGATTCCTGCCAAAAATGGATATTATCTGAGAACATAATACGATTATTTTCCCCATCCTGGCGTGAGAGCATCACATAGCGATCATCAATCTTGCGAGGGAAAAGCGCCATGCCCTTATTCTGCACAGCCTTACCATTGAGCGTGAGAATATTAAAGTTGATAAAATCTCTGGTCTCGATGAGTTGCGGTAGAATGGTAACCCCATTGTAAGCGGTATAGCTCGCATAATAGGTTGCTTGGCCATCATCATTAAAAAACTGTACAAAGCGGGCATCTTCAATACCACGGCTTTCGTTTTTTGAAACGGGAAAAATCACGCGTTCAGATACCAGATGATTGCGTTCAAAACTCAAGCTATAATTGGAATTCGCCAGCCAGAATATTATCTCAAAAGTTACGTTCTGTTGTTCCACAGAATAAACAGGATTTGTGCGCAGGGTTTCAATCTCCTTTTTTAGCCTGTAGAAGGAGAAAGTTTCTGGTAGTTGGTCGAGAAGATGGGTTGCTACCTCATTACATGCCATCATTTCACAGAGCTTCAGGTGGAAAAGATGGCGATCAAAAATAGGGTCTACATGGATATCGGGCGTTACGACATATTCACTAGCTGGGTCCAGAAGAAGCTCCCCTTGTGTGTTAATCACCCCACTGCGAAATACGATTGACGAAATGTGACCCTCGCCCGTTGCCCGCAGACTCATGATAAAACGCAGGCTGCCCTGGTCAAGTTGGCTTTGATCAGGATGGGGAACAAGGGATGGGTTGAAAAGCGCTGCCGATTCAATGGAATATTCCATGGTAAAGTAGGCTCCGATCACGGCTCTTTGCGTATCGCTTAAGTTGATATTCTGCGGAACATAACCTTCGACGTGATTCATGTGACGCTCAAAAACATATTTGATGTCTTTGTGGCGATTGGAGAAATCCAGCAGGATTTGCACCAAAAGCGCTTCAACTTCTGCATCCGGCAAGTTCACGACACGTTGAATGATCTTAGTGATGCGTTGTGGATTGTCGGGTAAATGTAGCCGTGTGATGACACGCGATCCATCGCGTAGAATGCGTTCGCTTTTGCGTGTGACAATTGGATGCGATTTTTTAGAATGTATCATTCGGCAAGAGTCCTTGTGGTGTATTGTGCAGACGGTTTCAAAAACATGTTGGCCATCACATTATTTCCTCAAGTATCTGTGTATAAACATCTATGTATTGCTCGACCATCCTGCCCGCCGTGAAATGATCTTCGACCACCTGCCGACATTCCGCTCTATGCAGGTCTCGGACTTTGGCAACATAATCCACGGCTTCTTCGCAACCCGAAATTAGGAACCCATTTTTACCATGCGTGATCAATTCCGGCATACTGCCCCGATTGAAGGCAATCACAGGTGTTCCACAAGCCATCGCTTCAATAACGGAGAGCCCAAAAGGTTCATCGAAGTTGATAGGATGCAATAGGGCGTAGGCTTGACCAAGAAGTTGGTTGCGCTCAAGTGGTCCAACACTGCCAACATAGATGACATGCTCGTCGTCGAGATATGGCTTCACGGACTGATTGTAATAATTTTCGTCCTGAACAATGCCCGCCAATATCAGCTTTCTTCGACAGGCTTTTGCGATTTCAATTGCCTCTTTCGCGCCTTTGTCGTGGTGAATGCGCCCGAAAAAGAGCAGGTAATCCGCTGACTGGGGCTGAAAATCGAACTGTTGGAGATCAATACCGTGATGTATGGTTTTGATGTAGTCCAGTTCTGGTAAGCGATCAGCGTCGCTGATGGCAACATAAAAGCTACTGCCATTGTATTTTTTATAGACGGGGAAAATCTCAGGCGATGAAAAGCCGTGAATCGTGCTAATGACCGGCGTGTTGACGAGGTTGCTATAGGTCAAAGGCAGGAAGTCGAAGTTATTGTGAATGATGTCAAAATCGTTAGCGTGTTCAAAAAGTTCTGAGATGTGCAGAGACTCCCATACCTTTGGCATAATGGTGCGGTCTTCATCATAACCATGCGGACAAACGGCATGCAGTCTGGCGCTTGTTTCCGAGTCTCCAGTGGCAAAAAGCGTCACGTCAAACCCGCGTGCTACGAGCCCTTCAGTGAGCAATGAAACCACACTTTCCCAGGGGCCATAATGGCGCGGGGGGGGTGCGCCAGGCAATGGGCGAGAGCATCGCAATACGCATTACACCACCTTTCCTATTACCCAATGGATTGAAGGCTGTTCTCAGCCAGGCGCAGTTCCAACCATGCCTGCAAAAAAGCCAGGGTAGACTCCGCACCCTGATTCTCGTTCACGCGGTCAGGATGAAGTCCATCACGGCAACCCCCGGTCGAGGGGTCATACACAGGCAGTTTCAGGTCGTTCCCGCCCAAAAACCACTCGAAGGCACGTCTGGCTTCTTTGTTCCAGCATTGATCACCTGTAATGCGATAGGCTTCAAGGCAGGTAGCGACCATACCCTGTGCTTCCACTGGTTGTTGATCAAAGCGCGCCCGCTCCCCGTTGCGCTGATAGAACCCATGCGAGCCAATGGGAATGAAATAACCCGCCTCTGTCTCGGCGCGTTGCACATCTGCCAACCAGCCAAGCGATTCCAACCCAACCACGGTCATTGCACTATTGAGCATCTTCTGGCCAGATATCAGCATTGCACGTGGCAAAACCGCGTTGCAATAGGTCAGCCTATCTTCATACCAGTGCCAGCCGTCTGCTGCATTATCTTGATACAAAGCCAGTAGGCGCTCTGCTAATTCATCACGAATGTGGCGCATTAGGCTGTCACCTTCGAAGCGCCGCAGATACTCGTGAATCCCTATCAGGGTAAAAGCCCAGGCACGCGGACTGGTAAATGTTCGGACGATAGGTAGCGCTTGTTCAAACAGCCCACTCGCCATATTGGTTAGCGCTGGTGTGTTTGAGCGCCCTATCACTGTTCCCAACGACCACAACGTGCGACCATGGCTATCTTCCGAGCCACTTTCTTCCAGCCAGCGATGCTGATAGTCCATAAAATTGCGAAACCGGTTGGTTTCACGATTGAGGGCATACGCGATGAAAGCAAGGTAACAGGTAGCCAATGCTAAAGACTGCCCATCGGCTAATTCTAATTCCGCCAAATGGATGCTCACAATCAAGGCACGGGCATTATCATCGATGCTGTACCCCTCGTGATAGTTCGGGATTGTATAGCGCGCATGTTGCAAAATCCCCGTGCTATCCGTCATATTGTATAGATGATCAAGTTTGAGTGGGGGTAGTTCAAGAGGACGTTTATCGAGCGGTTTGACGGCCAGGCGCGAGGGTACAAAACTCCGACGTTCTGCGCGGGCCCGTTCAAAACTTTCCATATAGCGACTGGCAACCTGCGACCAGATCATGGCTCGCCCAAAGAGATAGGCTTGCTTCCGCATGGCATGGCGTTTGGTCTCGTTGTCTAACAGATCAATGACTTGTTCCGCTAGCGCTTCTGGATTATGGAACGGTATTAAGACGCCACGATCATCAGCTAGCATTTCTTCAGCATACCAGTACGGGGTTGATATGACAGCTTTGCCTGCCCCCAGGGTGTAGGCAAGTGTCCCCGATGTAATCTGAGCAACGTTGTGATAGGGCGTGATGTAAATGTCGGCGGCACCGATAAATTCATTGAGCTCCTCTAAAGACACAAACCGATTGTAAAAGATCACGTGGCTTTCTACGCCTTTGTCGCGCGCCAGGCGTTGCAACGACAGGCGATAGGTTTCGCCTTCGTGCCGGATGACATGTGGATGGGTTGCGCCCAGCACAAGATACATAACATTTGGGTGTTGAGCAACGATATTCGGCAGCGCTGCAATGACATCCTCAATGCCTTTACTGGCAGAGAGCAGTCCAAAACTCAGCAAAACCAACTTCCCTTCGGCCCCAAACAAGTCTTTATGAAAGCTGGGATCAACAAACGGCACATCGGGAATGCCATGCGGGATAAAATCGATCTTCTCCGGCAATACGCCATAGACTTCCTCTAGAAAAACTTTCCCCCGCTGGCTCATGACCACTACACGATCTGACAAGCCTGCGATTTCTTCAAGAACACGCCGTTGGTCAGGGGTAGGGGTTTCGAGAATCGTGTGTAAGGTGGTGACAATGGGCATGCTCAGCTCACGCAGGAGGGTTAGGATATGACTGCCTGCTGGCCCTCCGAAAATGCCATATTCATGTTGGAGGCATACCAAACCAACGTTGTTGATATTGAGAAAGTCAGAAGCCCGACGATAAGACTCAATGTCCGTTTCGGTCAGTTCAAAGCGAACCCGCGCAGGGTAGTTATAGCCAGCTTCAATATCGTTAACAGGCAAGGCAATACAGGTTGTTTCTGGATATTCAGAGGCAATCGCCTCACACAGGTCCGTCGTAAAGGTGGCGATACCGCATTGCCGAGGAAGATAGTTGCCAATAAACCCAATTCGGGTAGTTGCTGTATTCGTTGTACGATAGCCCATTTATAGAGATCTCCTTTGGGGGTCGCCTTGCGCTTTTCGATTCGTAACCTCGCCAGAACAGGCTATCTCAGCTGTTCCTGAAACAGGTGTAGTGCGGCTTAAAGCCCGTTTATCAAAATCAAGGTGAAGCTGATTACACTTTTAGGGCATTCGCCCATGCATCGACCTGTTTTTCCGCCGCTTTTTTGGCGATTCCATAGCGCTGTTGCACGATGCTCACCAGTCTCTTTCGATCACCGTTAACCTTGGCGAGTTCATCGTCAGTCAACTCGTTCCATTTTTTCTTGGCTTCGCCAGCGAACTGCTTCCATTGTCCAGAAATTTGTGCCCATTTGTCTTTCATGCTTGATCCCTATGCTTTAACTTGAGTTGGGTCATCGGTATCGCTGGCGCCCCTTCATAGCCATATATCGCAGCGAGCCCGGCAGACAGTGTTCTGTGATGCTTGGTTAGCGCTGTTGAGCAAACGGGGCGGTTTTGTGAAAATCAAGTTCCTCCAGCAGATGATTAGCTTTCACCCAGCAACCCCTTGTGCTTTTCAGATTATTGAGCGACATAGCCGCCGTCTACTAGATAGGCGCTACCGGTGACGAACGATGCCCCTTCCGAACACAACCACAGCACCAAATCAGCGACCTCTTCTGGCTTGCCCATACGCTTCATGGGGTGCAAGTTCGCAATGGCGTCGTACATGTCTGTACCTGGTGCCATGCCCGCCTGCTCCAGCATCGCGGTGTAAATAAAGGCCGGACAAACCGCATTGACCCGGATGTTCTGGACGGCATATTCGATAGCTGCCGTCTTGGTTAGCCCGATTACGCCATGCTTAGCGGCGACGTAGGCAGGTGCATTGGCGAAGCCGACCCAACCCAAAATAGATGCCATATTCACAATGACGCCACCACCCTGCTTAAGCATTTGCTCCAACTCATATTTCATACACAGCCAAACCCCCGTCAGGTTAACGCTAATCACGCGGTTCCAAGCCTGTTCGGTATAATCGCCTGTTGCTGCCGATGTGCCGCTAATTCCTGCGTTGTTCACGGCAAAATCTAACCGACCATAGGTTTCTACCGTTTGCTCTATAAGCATCTGGACATCAGCAGCTTGTGATACATCCGTTTTGACGAAGGTCGCTTCCCCGCCTGCTTTCTTGATCTCCCTGACTGCCTCTGTTCCGTCTTCAATATCGGCGATGACCACCTTCGTGCCAGCTTTCGCAAATGCTTGTGCCGTTGCCAACCCAATGCCAGAACTTCCGCCAGTTATTACGATAGCCTTCTCTTGAATTCCGTTCATTGCTTTATCCTTTTCTATAATCTGCCTTGCCCTATCCCGGTCTTATACCTCCAGGTTCGCAGTCCACATGTCGATTTGCCGGCTTGCTTCTTCTTTGGCAACGCCATACTTGTCTTGAATTTTT
Source organism: Anaerolineae bacterium (assembly GCA_012031655.1). Taxonomy (GTDB): domain Bacteria; phylum Chloroflexota; class Anaerolineae; order Aggregatilineales; family J027; genus JAAUUD01. The sequence goes on from JAAUUD010000018.1 coordinate 21,712, forward strand.
TTTGCCAGCACGTCAAATCGCCCATTCACTTCTATAAGTTCGCTATCCGTCAATTCGCCCCATTCTTCTTTGGCTTTCTCCTGAAACCGTGTCCATTGCCCGGAAATGTAGTTCCACTTAATGTTCATCGTCATTTCTTTGCGTGCCCCCACTTTGCGTGCCCCAATTGGGACGAGTTGGCTGCTTTGAATTTAGGCTGGCTTCTCTTGCTTCTCTTGACCCAGTCCCGGAACAACTTCCATAGGTTTTTCATCCTTATTTCCTTTGCCTTGGATATATCGTCATAAGCCGCGAGTTTGTTACCAAGATGCCTGGGTAATTTCCCCTGTTAGAGCGTGTCGTTACCCCAGAAGTACTCCCGTGCCTTCGCCGCAACTTGCCTATCTGTCATCCTATCGGTTGTTTCAATGCCAAACACATGCTCACCGAGCACCTGTTTCTCAAGTTCTTTTTGAAGTTCGCTTTTTGCTACACCGGGACCCAATATCAGAATAGCGTCTGCATAACGCAGATAGGCGATCACCTCATCATAGTATTTGCTGAGATAGCTAGCGAAGCGTCTTTTTTGTGTGTTTTGTTTGTCTTCTCGGCTATCATCACCCAGCCACGAATCCTGGACGTATTGCTCAATACCAGACCTTACATGGTCGGTTTTTTCTTCTCGGTCGAGGAGCGTCACGATCACAGCCGGCCGATGATCAATCCACAATCCCACTTCTCTTTTCATTTTATTGACCCCTTTATCTGGTTGTTGGATGGCACGTCTGTTGTTCTCGTGCAGAACGCTAAGCAGGTCACCGAGGAGAGGAGTAGCGATTGTCTTGGGTGATAACCGGCTGGGGGTCAATATCCATCGTGTGTTCTCAGACATCACGGTGCGTGTGATATGAATAAAAGGAAATTGCAACCCCAAACCGGGCATCACCAAACGGCTGTCCTGACCAAGTTTTTTCCTGAATGCCCCGTTCATAAGGGCGCAGAGTAAAAATGGGGCCATAGATGGTTCTCACCAATATTCTTCTGCATGATGCTTGAAGCTAGCGCATAGCGTTATTGCTCTGGGTGCGGGTCGCTTGGCTTTTTCATTGCGCGATGATCACCATAGCCTATAGGTGCACTTCCCTATATTCCCCTATGCAAGGTTCAGAATGCTGTTTTCTGCCTGGCTCGCTACCAAGCAGGGCATAGAGCCAGCGATGTCCGGTGAATGAGGACAGGTCTATAGCAATGAGGAAGCCGCTCAGTCAGAAGTCACTTCACAAGCGCCTTACTTGCCAACCAACGATGATCGATATGCGTCTCAGGGGGGTTTTGCTTGATAAGCGAGAGTTGACTGAGCCTTCGTTACGGTCTTAACGAAGATTCATCAGGCATCATCAAACCCACATTATGAGGGAGCACTTTTAGCCTATTGTGTGCAAAGACTTCTCCCCATACTTACAATATACGATTGAGTGGTTTCCTGAACATCCTTCTCCAGGGGGATTAATCTATCATCCTCTTGAATGATTTTTCTAGATATTCCGAGCCTGGTGAATTAACATCGTAGCGCTACAGCCAACACTTATGGCTGATGGAGAGGGCGGCGAATTTGGAACACGGTTTTCACACCAGGCATACTGCTGGCTTCAAGCTCACCACGATGGCGTTCAACCACACGTTTTGCCAGTGATAGACCTACCTCAGCGCCACCGGTTTGGATACTCCTGGCCACATCTGCTCTGAAAAAGCGTTCAAAAATGTGCGGAAGAGCATCCCCAAAGATACCCATGCCCTTATCAGCAACTTCAATTATAAGGCGAGGCCCTGTTGGTAGGCGGTCAGAGAAACAAGCCCGCCTGCTGGCGTAAAATTGAAGCGCATTGTTGAGTAGGTTGAGTAGGGCAGGAAACATATTATCGGGGTGCACCAGCAGCGGCGGCAAGCTATTTTCAACGCTAACAACGCTGTCTATTCCTTTGGCGTCCGCGCTGGCTTTGGCTGCCCCTTGGACGAACAGAGATTTAAGCTCACGAGGCAGGCAAAAAAACGGGAGCCAGAGGGACCATATGGAAAGTGAAGAAGCCAAAGCGCTCAACGCAGAAGTTATTAAGCTCAAACAACAGTTGGATGAACGCCAACTAGAACTCCAACAATCCCGCTTGCGAGAACGCGAACAACGGGTCTTAGTGGAAGCACTCAGGCAAACCATTACCACCATGAGCAGTACGGTTGACCTGGACAAGGTTTTGGATCATATCCTGGATACCATTGAGCATGTTACCCCCTATGATGGGGCTAATGTCTTGTTCGTCGAATCTGATCTGGTGCATGTGGTACGTCAAAGAGGGTATACTGAAAAAAGGCTTGGGAGAGGATTGGCTAAAGCAGCCCATACCCATTACAAGGCTGACAGCCTTGCAACAGATGATGGATATGGGAAAAC